>JAFQWT010000136.1 GCA_017407375.1 Clostridia bacterium | reverse complement strand
GGGGATCCCATGCTCCTTCGCATAAGCAATGAAATCACGGACGATCAGGAAATAGCCGTCAAAGCCCCTGCTCCCGATGACCGAAAGCTCATAGGCAATGCGCTCCTGATACTCGGCCACCGTGCCAAAGGCAAAGTCGATCTGCCCATGTTTCACCCGCCGCTCCAGCCCCTCGGCCGCAAGGCGGGCCAGATACTCCCCGTGGGAGAGCCCGTCGGGCGTTGGGAAGGCGGGCATATGGACCTTATCGAAGGAGAAGGAGAAGCGGCACTTCTCCGCGATGCGCACGGAGTTTTCAAGCGCCCCCTCCACGTGACCGAAGAGGGCTTGCATCTCCTCGGTGGATTTATAATAGAATTCGTCGGTCTCAAAGCCCAGCGGACGGCCGTCCGTGATGACAGTGCCCATCTGAATGCACATCATCGTGGCCTGGATCTCGGAATCGCTTTTCTTAAGGTAGTGGACGTCGTTGGTAGCGACAAGCGGAATGCCCGTGCGGTCCGAAAGCTCGCAAAGGGCACGGACCACGGTCGCCTCATCACTAAGGCCGTGATCCTGAAGCTCAAGGTAGAAGTCCTCACCGAAGAGGGTCTGCATCCGTCGGGCGTACTCCTCGGCGGAGCGGAGGTCGCCCATCAGGATCCTGCGGGGGATATAGCCCGCAAGACACGCCGACAGCGCGATCAGCCCCTCCCTGTGCTTTTCCAAAAGCTCCATGTCGATGCGGGGCTTTGAGTAAAAGCCCTCGGTAAAGGAGGCGGAAACCATGGCAATCAGGTTGCGGTAGCCCACCTCGTTCTTGCAAAGCAGGATCAGGTGATCGCCCGAGGAGTCTCCCTTCCCTTCCTTCGAGAAGCGAGAGCGTGGGGCCACGTAGACCTCACAGCCGATGATCGGCTGCACGCCCTCCTCAAGGCAGGCGCGGTAAAAGGCCACAGCGCCGTACATAACGCCGTGATCGGTGATCGCCACGGCGCGGTGCCCTGCCTTGGCCGCGGCCCTTGGGATCTCGCGGATGCGGCAGGCGCCGTCAAGCAAGCTGTATTCGCTGTGAAGATGCAGATGGACAAATTCCTGCACGCATATCCCTCCCTTTCGTTTTATCGTTTGAGGATATCCTCCGCCAGGCGCAATATTTTTTCAAGGCGGTGATTCATGCCCGATTTGGTAATGGGCGGTGAGTGTCTCGCACCGAGGAGTGCCAGAGAAGCCGTTGGATTCTCCGCGCGGAGCCGTGCCGTTTCCTGAAGGTCCTCGGACAAAAGCGAGAGCTTGTCCGCCTCCACTAAGCGGCGGTAGGTATGTACAAAGCGCATCGATGCCTCCACCGAGCGCTCGATGTTTCGCGTTTCACAGTTGGCGCGGCGGTTGGCGGCGTTGCGGTAGCCCGCCTCAATGCTGTCGTTGATCAGCTCAAAGGCGGCCGTTTCCGCGCCGATGCCCGCCATGAAATCACAGATCTCGGAATTGGTCTTGTAATAAAGGAGCTTTTCTCCGCGGCGCTCCGTCTGCCGCGGGGGCGTGGCCTCACTTGCAAGGAGGGCGTAAAGCGCCTCGGTCCTCTCCTTGGCCGAAAACTCCAGGCGGTAAAGCTTTTTGTAGTCCGACATACGCCCCGCCGCCAAAAACACACCGCGCAAAAAATGCGAAAGACACTGTGGGCAGGCGGCGCCGTCGGGCGGGAGCGTCATCTCCCCCGCAGCAAGATAAGCGCAAGCGGCGGGAGAGGAAAAGGTGACAATTGAGCGTGGAAAGCGGGAGGCCACGGAGGTGACACTGACCTCCTTGCCGACGGTGCGGCAAAGCTCGGCCGCCAGCGGTGCTACGCTTTCCTTCTCCAGTGTCAAGGAAACTTTACCCTCTGCCTGTGTACCGCGCACTGCCAGCATACCGTAAAGGAGCGCGCGGCGGCAACACTTCTTTTTGACCTCTTTTTCAGCCAGCTGCTGCTTGAGGTCCGAGGAATAGGACATACTCACTCTCCCAAATACTCGATCTCACGCTCTAAGGTCACGCCAAAGCGCTCCCGCACCGTCTCGGTGACGATGCGTACAAGCTCCTTGACATCCCCGGCGGTCGCACCGCCCGTGTTGACGATGAACCCCGCGTGGAGGTGGGATACCTGCGCCCCACCGACTGTGCGCCCCTTCAGCCCTGCCGCCTCAATGAGGCGCCCGGCATAATCCCCCGGCGGGCGGCGGAAAACGCTCCCAGCGCTCGGCTCACAGAGGGGCTGCGTGGCACGGCGGTGAAGGGTGACTCGTCGCTCCTCCTCGATAAGGGCGGAGGCGTCAGCGGCATCGCCCGTAAGCTCAGCACCGAGGATCACAAGGCCACGCCGTGCGAAAACGCTGGTGCGATAGCCAAAAAGGCATTCGCCCTGCGTAAGGACAAGGGGATCGCCGCCGCCGGCGGGAACGGCGCGGACCGTAAGGACCCGCTCACCAACCGTGGCGCCGCCCGCGCCCGCGTTCATAAAAATGGCACCGCCAAGGGTGGCAGGGATGCCGACAAGTGGGGAAAATCCCGCGATCCCCCGGCGGGTGGCGGCGCGGCAAAGGGCCGAAAGCGGGGCGCCGGCGCTTGCCGTGATAGTTTGCTCTGAAATACTGAAATCATGTAGCCCGCGCGTCAGAATGACAACGCCCGCATAGCCCCCATCGGGCACAAGAACGTTGCTCCCGTTCCCAAGGACGGTGCGGGAGACGCCCGCCTCGTCCAAAAGGGAGAGCAGGCGGCACAGCGCCGCCTCACTCCTCGGTGTGGCAAGGGCCGCCGCCGGACCGCCGATGCGGAAGCTTGTGAAGGGCGCAAGAGGCACGGAAAAGCGGATCTCGCACTCCTCGGGAGAAAGCTCGGAAAGAACACGCGCGAGGGATAACGGCATATTACGCCTCTTTGTAAGCGCTCCTCTCGGTATAGAGCTCCAGGGCCGCGCGGCGCTGGGTCTCGGTCACCTCAATACCGCCGAGGATGCGGGATAGCTCTGTGATACGTCCCTCCTCGTCTAAGGCGACCACCTCGGTCTCCGCACGTCCGTCCCGTTCGGTCTTTTTGATCAGGTAATGGGTATCGGCCAACGAGGCGATCTGTGCCGAGTGGGTAACGCACAGCACCTGCCCGCGCCCCGAGGATCGCAAAAGCTCGATCCCCAGCTTGCGCGCGGTCTTGCCCGAAACGCCGGCATCGATCTCATCGTAAATGACCGTACCGATGCCATCGCGGTCCGAGATGACCGACTTGATGGCCAGCATGATACGGGCCAGCTCACCGCCCGAGGCAATGGAGGAAAGGGGCATCAAGGGCTCCCCGGGGTTGGCGGCCAGCAAAAATTCCACGTCATCGCCTCCGTCACGGGTAAGGAGCAGCCCTTCCCCTCCCTGCCGCTCCCGTACGCTGACGGAAAAGCGGACCTTCGGCATATCCAAAAAGGCAAGGACCTCCTGCACCCGCTCGGAAAGGACGGCGGCGGCCGCGGCGCGCTTTTCGTGAAGCGCGTGAGCCAGCACCGTCGCCTCCGTAAGGGCGGCGGCCTCGGCCGCCTTCAGCTCGTCAAGGCGGGCATCGGCGTTTTCAAGGAGGGAAAGGCGCGCCTTGGCCTCAGCACAGTAGGCAAGCACAGTCTCGACCGAGCCGCCGTATTTTCTTCCCAGCCGCTCGATCGTTGCCAAGCGGTTTTCCACGGCGTTCAGGAGCTTGGTGGCATCCCCCTCATCCTCCTCGGAAAGGGCGCGGACGCTTTCGGCCGCATCCTCAATGCGGGAGCGGCAGTCCTCAAGCTCTGCCGTAATGTCCTTAACGGCGGGAATGACGTCGGCAAGCGTATCGAGCGCGCTGATGGTGCGCTCGAGGATATAGAGCACGTTGGCCTTCTCTCCCGCACGCAGGGCGCGGTAGGCAAACGAGGTCTGCTTGGTGATGCGCTCTATGCTCTTCAGGCGTTTTTTCTTCTCCGAGAGCTTCTCCTCCTCACCCTCGCGGAGGGAGTGGGTCTCGATATCGGCGATCTGATAGCGGAGCATCTCCACCTCACGCAGGCGCCCCGCCTCGTCCGCGGATATCTTACGGATCTCGGCACGGAGGCGGGAAAGCTCCTCGTAGGCGGCGGTATACCGCGAAAGCTCTTGGGCGCTTTCGGCATAGTCGTCCAGTATTCTCCGCTGATTTTCGGAATTTGTCAGGGTGTGGGTATCGCTTTGGCCGTGGATGTTGACCAAATGCTCCGCCACACTGCGCAAAAGCGCCAGGGTGACGGGGCGGCCGTTGAGGCGCGCCGTGGTGCGCCCCTCGGCCGTGAGGGTGCGCTCGATAAGCAGCTCACCGCCCTCGCACTCGGCCCCCAGCGCAAGGAGGCGCTCGGCCATCGGCTCCGACACCGAAAAGAGGGCGCTGACAACGGCACGCTCCGCCCCCGTGCGGATGAGCTCCCGCCCTCCGCGTGCGCCAAGCACAAAGCCGATCGAATCAATGATGATCGACTTGCCCGCGCCCGTTTCACCGCTGAGGACGGAGAACCCCTCCGAAAGATCCACGTCGGTCCTTCGGATCACGGCGATGTTCTCAATGTGCAGCGTTTGCAGCATAGAGCTCCCCCGATCCATCACATCATCTCGATCATCTTACGGAGCTTATCGCGCAGGAGAGAGGCCTCCTCCTTGGAGCGCACAACGACCAAAACGGCATCGTCCCCCGCCACGCTCCCCACGATCTCATGGATGTTGAAGGTGTCGATGCAGGAGGCAACGGCGGGCGCCATGCCGGGGTAGGTCTTGACAACGATCAGGTTCTCCGCGCAGTCCACCTTGATGATGGACTCGGTCAGGGAGCTGTTGAACTTGGGGACCACGTTCTGGCGGCGGCTGGGAAGAACGTACTTATGCACGCCGCCCTCCCCCGTGCCCTTCATCAGCTTCAGCTCACGGATATCGCGGGAAACGGTGGCCTGCGTGGCGGTAAAGCCACGCTCCTCAAGAAGGCGGATCAGCTCCTCCTGCTTTTGGATCTCATATCTCTCGATCAGCTCAAGGATCGCTTCCTGTCTTTTGTTCTTCATGTCCTTCTTCCTTTCAAACGCGCTGGTTGAGGTGCTTCATCTTGCGGCAAAGAATGCCGACGGCGCTTTCGTTTTTGAGCGTGATGATCTGCAGGGTCTTCTCCGAGCGGGAGATCTTCACAAGATCCTCTGGCTCCAGCGTATAGTTCTCGCCACCGTCGATCGAGACCCGCATACGCCCTCCGCGATGCGATATGTTCTTTACGGAGAGAGGCGTGTCGGGCGGAAAGATGATCGAGCGCGAGAAGAGCGAATGCGCGCAGATCGGCGTGACACACATGGCATCCAGAGAGGAATCGATGATCGGCCCGCCCGCCGACAAGGAATAGGCCGTAGAGCCGAGAGGCGTTGCCACGATAATGCCGTCCGCAAGGTAGGTAAGGTGGTTGCCGTTTCCGTCCTCAAGACGGAGCTCGGACATCCCCTCCCCCTCGGCCTGTGAAATGACAACGTCATTCACCGCACAACGGACAAGGTGCATCTCCTCTCCGTCACGGACAAGGGAAACGTGGAAGGTCATATGCTCACGGATCGCATATTCGTCCGTGAAAAGGCGGGAGAGCATCTCGCACTCATCGTCATCGATCTCGGCAAGATAGCCGAGACGGCCGAGGTTGACCCCCAAGAGGGGGATCCCCGCGCCAATGGCATAGACCGAGGCGTCCAGCACCGAGCCGTCACCGCCGATGACGAGGATCATCTCGGCCTCCTTCGGAAGGTCCCTGTCATAATAGTGTATGCCGGGGAGCTTCATTCCGAGACTGTGCTCGGTCGGAAGAAAGACCCGCCCGCCGAACGAGAGAAGATAGCGGACGATCTTACGCGTCATTTCATACTTCGGATCCTTATAGGAATTCGGGATCACAACGATATTCTTCATACAGCTCTCCTTATAAAAGCGGCAAGAAATTCACGGTTACCGTCCCCACCGAGAATGGGGGACGGAATACAGCCGATAAGCGAAAAGCCACCGC
>JAFQWT010000135.1 GCA_017407375.1 Clostridia bacterium | reverse complement strand
GATCCCGCCTATGGCGCCCGCCCCTTGAAGCGGTTTTTGCAGGCAAGCGTTGAAAATCTCCTGGCCCGCAAGATCATTTCCGGCGAGATCACGAGCGATGCCTCGGTCGTGGTGGATGTCGAGAACGGCGAGCTGACGATTTCCAAGGAGGGCGTATAACTTTCTCCTTGACTGCCGATGCTAATGGCAGCAAATGAAAAAGGAGAAGGAATATGCTTGCACTTACCCCCTTTGTACGCCGCGGTGCCGTGGCTCCCTACGACCCCTTCCGTGAGCTTGAAAATCTCGAACGCCGCTTCTTCGGCAGGGAAGCGCTCCCCGTCTTTTCGGTGGACATCTGTGAGGAGACCGACCGTTACGTTCTTGAGGCCGATCTTCCCGGCTTTCTCAAGGAGGATATCCACCTGGATATCGAGGGGCAGTACCTCACGCTCCGTGCCGAGCGAAAAATGGCAAAGGACGGCGAGGGTGCCGAGGTGAAATACCTGCGCTCCGAGCGCTTTTACGGCACCTTCTCCCGCACCTTTGACCTGTCGGGCGTGGATGCCGATGCCTTGCACGCAACGTACGAGAACGGCGTCCTTCGCGTTCTTATGCCAAAAAAGAAGGCACAGTCTCCCGAAAAACGCGAGCTCACCATTGACTGAAAAAAGCGCAGAGGTACTCCTCTGCGCTTTTTATATAAATGAAACGAAAAAAATCCCCTCCCCCTCTTGACAAGGGCACCGAAATGTGATATCATTTTGATATCACTGATACGATGGGAGAAATGCTGTGAATATTATCATTGAAATCCAAGGGCTGAGGAAATCCTTCAAGGACGTCTTGGCCGTTGACGACCTTTCCTTCCGCGTTCGCCGGGGGGAGCTGTTCGCCTTTCTGGGGGTGAACGGTGCAGGGAAGAGCACGACCATATCCATCCTTTGCGGACAGTTATCCAAGGATGCGGGTAGAGTATGGATCGGCGGTAAGGACCTTGACGAGGATCCTTGGGTGGCGCGCCAAAGCTTGGGTGTTGTTTACCAAAGCTCGGTGCTGGATAAGCCCTTGACCGTCCGCCAGAATCTTGAAAGCCGTGCGGCACTGTACGGCATCACGGGTGAGGCCTTCCGGGCGCGTCTTGGTGAGCTTTGCGAGCTCCTTGACCTTTCCGATATCCTTGACCGCACCGTCGGTAAGCTTTCGGGCGGCCAGCGCCGCAGGATCGACATTGCGCGTGCCCTCATTCACCGCCCGCGGATCCTGATCCTCGATGAGCCGACCACGGGCCTTGACCCTCAAACGCGCAAGCTTCTTTGGAGCGTTATTTCCTCGCTCCGCGCTAGTGAAAATATGACCGTCTTTCTCACCACGCACTACATGGAGGAGGCGGCCGAGGCCGATTACGTGGTGATCCTGGATGCCGGCCGTATTGTGGCAGAGGGGACCCCCCACGCTCTGAAAAACGAGTATGCCGGCGACTTCCTTTATCTTTATAACGTAGAGGAAACGGACGTGGCCACGCTGGATACCCCCTTCACGGCGATCCCCGGTGGATACCGCCTTGAGGTCCCCACAACGGCGGTCGCCGCGGAGCTGATCGTCAAGCACCCCGCGCTCTTTCGGGATTTTGAGGTCACCAAGGGGAAAATGGACGACGTTTTCTTGGCTGTCACGGGAAAGAAGTTGGGAGGTGATGCGAAATGAAGCTGGAGCTTATGCTGATCAAACGGAATACGCGCCTCTTCTTCAAGGACCTTGGGATGTTCTTCTCCTCGCTTTGTACCCCCATCATTCTCCTTGTTCTTTACGTCACCTTCCTCGCCAACGTGTACGAAAGCACCTTTACGTCACAGCTTGGCGATATCGTTCTGGATGAGAAGCTTGTCGGCGGCCTTGTGGGCGGCCAGCTCTTTTCCTCCCTCCTTGCCGTTTCCTGCGTGACGGTGGCCTTCTGCTCAAACCTCCTTATGGTGCAGGATAAGGTCACGGGAGCCCGCCGCGACCTTATGATCGCGCCTGTCAAGCGCTCAAGTCTTGCCGTGGCGTATTACGCCTCCACACTCATCGTTACGCTCCTTGTGGCGCTGGTGGCTATGGTCGCTTGCTTCATTTACCTCGCCGTGGTGGGCTGGTGGCTCTCCTTTACCGACGTTCTGCTCCTTTTCCTTGACGTCATTCTTCTCGTTATGTTTGGCACGGCGCTCTCCTCCATTGTCAATTACTTTTTGACAACGCAGGGGCAGATTTCGGCGGTCGGCACCATCGTCAGCTCGGGTTACGGCTTTATCTGCGGTGCATACATGCCGATCTCCGGATTTTCCGAGTGGCTCCGTGACGTGATATCCTTCCTTCCGGGGACCTACGGTACCTCGCTCCTGCGCAACCACGCCCTTGGCGGCGTCTTTCGCCAAATGGAGGCAGAGGGGATCCCTGCGCCTCTTATTGAGGCCATTCGCGACAGCACCGACTGCAACGTTTATTTCTTTGACTCCTGCGTCGCCCCCTGGGTGATGTATCTTGTTTTGGGACTTTCCTGCCTCTTGCTTTTTTTCGCTTTTATTCTTATCCACCGACTTGACCGCAGAAAATACTGAAAATGGCCGCCCGATGCGTTTTGCGTCGGGCGGCTGTTGACTTTCCTCCTCGTATTTCGTATAATAAATGTAGAAAAGAATGCAAAGGAGAGCGTAATGTCAAGAGCGACCATCAAGGACGTTGCGGCGGCGGCCGGTGTCAGTCCCTCCGCCGTTTCCTACATATTGAACGGCTCGGATAAAAAGAAATACGCGGAGGCCACCGTCAAGGCGGTGCGCCGTGCAGCAGAGAAGCTGGGCTATTCCCCCAACCGCCTGGCACGCGGCATGCGCTCACAAAAGGCCAACGCCATTGGCATCGTCACGGTCTTTGAGGCGGAAAGCCGCATTCTCCCCCTGATGCTTAAGGCCATCACGGAGGCCGCCTCGCGCCTGTTTGTCACCACGGTCCTTCTCCCCGGTACGGAGGACCTTTCGTACGTTTCGGCCTTCCGCGACCGTACGGTGGACGGCTTTGTGGTCATCGTCCCCACCTCGGCCCCCTTCAATGAGCGGGCCCACGTCCGTGCCCTGCGGGAGGCGGGAGCGCCCTTTGTCGTTGTCAACGGCACCCTGCACGAGGAAGGGATGGCCTCCGCCACCTTTGATTATTACGAGGCCTCGCGTCTTGCCGTTTCTCATTTGCTTTCCCTCGGGCGCCGCCGTATTGCGTACGTGGATGAGTTTTCGCTGAGCGCGGCCAGAGAGCTGCGCGACCGCCGTGAGGGGTACATGGATACCGTGCGTGAGGCCGGCCTCCTTCCACGCGTGTATGACTTAGAGCACTTGGCGGCGGAGGACCTCGAGGGGATCGAGGCCGTCGTTACATCACGCGCCTCTACGGCACGTGCGCTGGAGAGGCGCCTCCTTGATGCGGGGATCCGTGTCCCCACGGGGATCGAGCTGTTGGCGGGGAGCGCGGAGTCGGCAGGTGGCAATTCACTTCCCCTTGCCTGTGTAGAATTCCCCTTTGATCTTCTGGGGGAGTACGCGGTCTACGTTGCCACGGGAAGGGAGGCAGGGACAGACCTTCGCCCCTCACCGCTATTGACCGAGGGAAAAACGTTGCGATAAACGGTCATTTTTTCGTTTTTCTTCACATTTATTTACCATTTATATTATTAAGACTTCGGCGCACAATAATAGCAGAGACGCGGAGGTCGAGCCCAGGGATCGGTTTTCTGCGGGCTCGATTGATATAGATATAAATGTTTAGGAGAACGCAAATGTCTAAGAACAAAGTGGTGGTTCCTGAAGCTCAGGCCGCTCTCGACAAGTTTAAGATGGAGGCCGCCAGCGAGGTTGGCGTCAATCTGAAGCAGGGTTACAACGGTGATATCACCGCCCGTCAGGCGGGCTCGGTCGGTGGCCAGATGGTCAAGAAGATGATCGAGAAGTACGAGAACGACATTAAGAACAACGGTTAATTCTGTCGCTCTTTGCGGCTGCCCCGAGTATCGGGGCAGTTTACATAGGGGGTGCCTTGGCGCACTCCCTTTTTTGCGCTTTTTCTCCAAAGCCGCAGTTCTTTTGACCCCCCCGTCTCCTCCATGTCACAAAAAAGCGAAAATCCCCATGTTTTCGGCAAAAACCCCCTTGACAAGCGGCCAAAACCGTGATATACTGAAAGTCCCCACCGAAAACG
>JAFQWT010000134.1 GCA_017407375.1 Clostridia bacterium | reverse complement strand
GAAGCTCGTCGGCCTCCTCGCGTGTCCTCGCAATTAAGAAGCGCGAGCGGAGCAGGTGCATCTCCGTGTTGGCAAGCGCCGTCAGGACCGAGCGGTAGATGAATTCCACAAGGACGGTGAGCTTCTTCAGCTTTTCGTTGGGGGCAGGGCAGGCCTTCAAGATCTCCAGCGCACGCAGGAGAAGATCGCGCATGATCTCGCCCTCGCGCAGCTCGTCGTAGAAGCGCACGCCCGAGGGGGAATTCTGACCGCCTACGTCGGGAATGTACGCCGCGCGCCAGATCGCATTGCCGAACATCGCCTTGTTTCTCGCCGCGCGCTTTCCGGTGTGCGGGTCAAAGATGAGGGGATAGGCTGGGCCGATGCGATAAGCCGAATACTGGTCCTCGTTGGTCGGTACGTAATGCGTGATCGCCTCGTCAAGGAGATCGCACGCCGCCTTCACGCGATCGGCGTTCTCTTCAAAATCGCGCAAAAGCACAAGGGAAAGCATCTCTCCGAGCGGCCGGCCGTTCGTGAAGAAGGCCTCCTTCTCGATGTCCATAATAAAGGAGGGATAGAAGCCGTAGTGAATGTTTTCACCGACACAGTCAAGCCCCCATTCCTCGTGGGCCTTCTGCATTGCCTCGTAACGCTTGATCCATTGTCCCGGCATCGGCTCATAGGGTACCACACCAAAGTCCCAGGTGCGCCCCGAGGATTGTGCGTTGGCGGAGAGGCGGATGCCGCCGTGCTTCTTAACGGCGATTGCCTCGCTCTTGAAGTAATCGCCGGGGCCGACAAAGGAGAGCGAGTAGTCGGGTACCGTGCTGACCGAGTCACCGATGCGGCGCCTTTGGAACATATCCCAGGTGGCCTCCATAATGATACCGTCGGGGAGATTCTCGATGAGCTTCACGCGCTCGGCCTCGGGAGCAAAGCCCCAGTTGTAGGAGCTGAACGAGACCACGGCGGTGTCGGAATATTTTCTGACCGAGCGCTGGATCATGCGGATCCAGTCGGGGTAGTCGTTGCAGGGCCACCAGCCGGGCGTCGGCACACCCGTCGGAATGCCGTCCACCGAGGGCGTGGCGCGCACCGCGGGATCGTGGCTTTTGAAGTGCGTGGTCTCGCCCACAAGCCCGATGTATTTGATGCGGGGGCACGCCGTGAGAAGGTCACCGTACATCGCATCGTAATATTCCTGCGCCCCGGGGTCGGAGGGGTGCCTGTCGTGCGGGGCACGCATCAGCACGCCAACGTCAAGGCCGTATTTTGCCGCCCGCTCGGACATCAGTCGCATATCGATGTAGTCGCCCCTTTGCGTCGTAAAGGGGTTGTTGATCCAAAGGGCAATGGTGTCCATGCCGTAATGCGCGATCAAAGAAAGCGCCGCATCGTTGTATTCCAGCATACCGAAGGGGGAATTCGTGGAGCGCTTGCGGAAGAGCGCGCGCCGCGCCACAACGCCGTGCGAGACGAAGGGCGCGCGCCGCAGATTCATCATATCCTCAAGCGCGTAAAGACCTTGCGCCACGCCGCGTACGTCATAGCCCTCCAGCGTGATGCCCGCGGCCGTCGTTGTCAGACGGTAGCCCATATAGCCCGAGGCCTCGCCAAGGTCTTGGTTCAGGGAAATGACAAGGCAGTCCGTCCCCACCACCTCACGCCGAAGCATCGCGGACACGCCCTGCGAGACAAAGAGGTAATCGATGAAGTCTTTGGCGGCGGTAAGGATCACGTCGTCCTCATCGTACTCGGGAAGCACTAGTGTGAGACCGTTTTTCAGCTCGTACTCGGTGTCCTTGGGCGTAAGGTCTTGGCGGCGGATCCCACGCTTGTGCACCTGCAAAAGATCCAGCTTAAAATCGTACTTCTTTTCCATAGTGGTAACCCTTTCTTATTTTCTTACGTAGATCTCAATAAAAGCGCTCGCCGGTCTTTAGGGCCTTAAGCACGGCGTCAACGGCGTGCTCAATGCTGCGGCGTCCCTCCTCGACCGACATCTCGGAGGCGGTTTTTGCAAACCAGTCGGAGGAATAGTCGAGCCGCTCCAGCTTGACCGAGCCGGGGTAGAGGTACTCAAGGTGCGAGCATTCGAAGCGGCCCGCGTGGTCGCCGCGGTTGTATTCGCTCTCGGCAGGGAAGCGCGCGCCGTTAAAGACGCGGATCCAGTTCCAGGGGGATTCCTCGGCCGAAAGGTTGTCGTAAAAGCCCTCGTTCTTCTTGTCGCCCCACCAGCCGATGCCGCGCGTTTCCTCAAGGTACTCAAAGGTCAGCTTCTTCGCCGCCTTCATACAGGCAAGCGCTGTCGGCAGGAATTCCTCGGTCTGATGGCGGATCAGAATGCAGATATTGCGGTCAAAGCCCGAGCGGAAGAGCGATTTTAAAATGTTGTAGACGTAGGCCTCCAGCACGTCGGGATCCATATTGATCGTGCTTTTCTCGGGCCCGCCCACGGCATAGCTCGATACGCCGTAGTAAATGGTCGGCAGGATCAGGCAGTCGCGCTTTTTGCCGATCTCACGGGCAAAACCCTCAGCCACCAGGGCATCGGTGCCGAAGGGGCAGTGGTGGGAATGGTACTCCATGGTGCCAACGGGTAAAAGCACGGGCCAATGCTCACGCTTGGCGCGCTCGACCTCCAAGGGATAAGACGTAGCCATATAGATGCTGCTCATAGGAAAAACCTCCAAAAAATCTTGACATCTCCATTATAGGATGGTATAATGCGCTTGTAAATGGAATTTTTACGCGCATATTTGTCAAAAACAAGCGCAAAAAAAGAGGATTTCACATGAAGACGTACGACGATATCTTTCTCTCGCCCCTCAGCATGGAGGAGACCCTCGGCGGCTTTTTCAAGCTCCCCGCGGGAGGACGCTGGGTTCTGCCCACCCCCACGCGTGGCCAGGAGAGCAAGTTTTATTTTATCACGGAGGGGGCCTGCACGATCACGGTCGAGGGCACCGAGTACGTTGGCAAGGCGGGCGATCTTTTTCTGATCCCCGAGGGCACGCTGCACTCCTATTACAATCACAAGGAGGCGTGCTTTTCCAAGTATTGGGTGCATTTTGACCTTCTGCCCGATCCCACGCTCCTCTCCCGCCTTTCTCTGCCGCACTTCATCAGCGTCCCCCCAAAAGGGAAAATCTACCGTCTGTTCCGCCGCTACGACACTCTCCGCACCCGCCCCGGCCTTGCCGACAGGATCGCCCTGAAGGCGGTGCTCCTTGAGCTTCTTGGTGAGTATATCGCCGCCGCATCCCCCGGGGGGGTCACCCTTCCTACGGAGGAGGACGATACCATCGGTGCGGTCCTCTCGTATATCAGTGAGCACCCCGCCGAGCCGCTGACAATGGCAGAGCTTGCCGCCAGGTGCTATCTCCACCCCAACCACTTTTCTCGTCTTTTTAAGGCCAGAACGGGGCAGACTCCCGCCCGTTACGTCCGTTACCGAAAAATGGAGCTGGCCAAGTCCTACCTTGAAAAAAGCGATCTCCCGATCAAGGAGATCATGGAGCGGATCGGAGAGACCGATCCCTTTGCCTTCTCCAAGCGCTTCAAGAGCTATTCGTCCTATTCGCCGCGCGATTACCGCCGCCTGTTCCGCAAATCCTGACCTGTGAGGTATCCCATGACCAACGCAAGCTTTGAAAAGGAATTTTATCTCCGCACCTCGGACTTTGACTGCCGCATGGAGCTTCAGCCCGCTGCCGTCCTCGATCTCTTTCAGGACGTGGCGGGGGAGCACGCCCGCGCCCTTGGCATCGGGCGGGAGGCCATGCTGGCCGAGAAGCTTCTCTGGGTCCTTGTCCGTGTGCGCTACCGCATCCATAAGACCCCCAAGCAGTTTGACCGCGTGCGCGTCAAGACCTGGCCCCTGCCCCCGCGCCGCAGCATCTTCCAGCGCGAGTATAAGATCACCGCGGCCGATGGGGAGGTGCTGGTCTCGGGCAGCTCGGAGTGGGTGGTCATCCACGCGGAGCGTCGCCGCCTGATGCCCGTCGGTGACGTCTACCCCCTGAAGGACGGCTTCCTTGAGGAGCATAGCTTTCCCGACGGTTTCCCTCACCTTACCGATTTTGAGGGGGAGGGGGAGCCGACCCTCCGCTTCCCGCATTTTACCGACCGTGACGTGAACGGCCACGTCAACAACATCAAGTACGCCAAGTACGTCCTTGACACCCTTTCCCCCGCCGAGGGGGAGAGCATCCGCGAGTTTATGATCGAGTACCACCGTGAGGTACGGGGCGATGCCCCCCTGCATATGGCGGTGCGCCGCGGTGACGGCTATGCCGAGATCAAGGGCACGGGCGAGGGCGGCGAGCGCATGTTTACCGCGCGCCTTATCTTCTGAAATAAAAAAACGGAGCCACGCTCCGCTTTTTTATTGGCAAATAAATATCCCCCCGTTCCACGGGGGGATATTTATTCCATACGGGCAGCTTTGTGCTCCCTTTTCTTTTGCTTTGTAAACCTTACTTAACGAAATAGGCGCGTGCAATGGTGATGCTGAGAAGGGGGGCGTCGTTGTAATTGGTGCGCGCCTCGGCAATGGCGTCCACCACGTCCATCCCCGACACCACGCGGCCAAAGGCGGCATAGTCACCGTCAAGATGCGTGGCGTTCTCGGTCTCGTGAACGATGAAGAACTCGGAGGAGGCGCTGTCATAGATCGAGGTGCGCGCCATTGAGATCACGCCGCGCTCATGCTTCAGCTTATTCTCAATGCCGTTAGCGGCAAACTCCCCCTTGATCTCGGGGGGATCTACCTTACCAAGGGGCGTGCGGCCGCCTTGGATCATAAAGCCCTCGATGATGCGGTGAAAGCCCGAGCCGTTGTAAAAGCCGTCGGCCACAAGGTCCTGGAAGTTTTTTACGGTGATGGGAGCCACGTCGGGGTAGAGCTCAACGATGATGGTGCCATAAAGCTCGACCTCAATGGCCACGGTATTGGTGACCTCATCCGTCTCCTCATAGGAGCAGGAGGCAAGCGTTGGGATGGCAAGGAAGAGAAGGAGGGTGGCAAGAAGGAGAGAAAGCAGGCGGTGTTTCACGGTGGTCACCTCGTCTTTTTTTATTAAATTGTAGGGCCGTTTTCGGGAAAAGTCAAGGGCTTTTCCGTAAACATTTGAAAAAATGGGAAAAAAGACTTGCATTCCACGGGAAAAAGTATTATAATTGGCATAGCGATGACGGAAGCTATCGCAGCCAAAGCGTCAAAGAGAGCCAGCGGAGGGTGTAAGCCGGTACGCGGGAGCTGCGTATCCACTTCCCGAGCGGTCGGTGAGAGCCGAGGGGGGCGCCCCACACAGCGCAAAGGAGAGGGCGGGGCGATCCCGTCAACATGGGTGGCACCGCGGAGCTTCTTCGTCCCATACGAGGGCTCCTTTTTTTGTTGTTAAATTACCTTTCGGAGGAAATGAATATGCTGGATATCCGCTTTGTCAGAGAAAATCCCGTCCTGGTCCGCGAGAACATTCGCAAGAAGTTCCAGGATCACAAGCTCCCCATGGTCGATGAGGTCATCGCCCTGGACGCCGAGCGCCGCACCGTGCAACAGGAGGCGGACGCCCTGCGTGCCAACCGCAACAAGGTCTCAAAGAGCATCGGTATGCTCATGGCTCAGGGCAAGCGTGAGGAGGCCGAGGAGGCCAAGCGCCTTGTCGCCGCGGAGGCCGAGCAGCTGGCCGCCGCCGAGCGCCGCCAGGATGAGCTTGACGAGGCCGTCAAGAAGATCATGATGACGCTCCCGAACATCATCGACCCCTCGGTGCCGATCGGTAAGGACGACTCGGAGAACGTCGAGGTCAAAAGGTACGGTGAGCCGCTGGTGCCCGACTTCCCGGTGCCCTATCACACCGAGATCATGGAGCGCTTTGCGGGCATTGACCTTGATTCCGCCCACCGCGTGGCGGGCAACGGCTTCTACTACCTG
>JAFQWT010000133.1 GCA_017407375.1 Clostridia bacterium | reverse complement strand
GGGGTCATTCATCTTGACGTCGAGAACGCTCGTGCCCGTATAGCGCTCAAGCATCTTATACTTGGTCGGCATATCGTGACCAAGCTCGTCAAGCTTCAGGATCGTATCGTGGAGATAGGAGAACTGGAAGTGAGTGGTGATGATATCCGAGTTCGGGTCATCGGCGGGGTGCTGGATCGGCGTGAAGTCATAGACCTCACGGTCACGGGGGATAACGATGATGCCGCCGGGGTGCTGGCCCGTCGTTTTCTTGATGCCCACGCAACGCGCGACCATGGCATCGATCTCGGCGCGGGGAAGCGAGATCTTGCGCTCCTCAAGGTACTTCATAATGTAGCCGAAGGCGGTCTTGCCGGCGAGCGTACCGACGGTGCCCGCGCGGTAGACGTTTCCTTCCCCGAACAGCTCCTCGGTGAACTTATGGACACGCCCCTGGACGTCACCCGAGAAATTGAGGTCGATATCGGGGGATTTGTCGCCATAGAAGCCGAGGAAGGTCTCAAAGGGGATGTCGTGCCCGTCCGCAATGAGGAGGGTGCCGCACTTCGGGCTGGTCTTGTCGGGCAGGTCAAAGCCCGAGCCGACCGAGCCGTCCTCAATGAACTCGGAATAGCGGCAGGAGGGGCAGCGGTAATGCGGCGGCAGGGGGTTGACCTCCGAGATACCCGCCATGCTGGCAACGAAGGACGAGCCGACCGAGCCGCGCGAGCCGACGAGGTAGCCAAGACTTTCGCTGTACCAGACCAGCTTCTGGGCGATCATGTAGAGAACGGCAAAGCCGTTTTTGATGATCGAGGTCAGCTCCTTATCGAGGCGGTTATGGACAAGCTCGGGAAGCGGATCGCCATACCACTCGTGGGCGCGGTCCCAGCAGAGCTTTTGCAGCTCCTCCTCGGCCCCCTCCATGTGCGGGGGGTAGTTGCCCTTGGGGATGGGGCGCAGGTCCTCGATCCTTTCGGCGATCCTTTGTGTGTTGGTGATGACCACCTCCCGCGCCGTGGCCTCGCCGAGGTAGGAGAACTCGTCCAGCATCTCACGCGTGGTGCGCAGGTAAAGGCCAACGTCACGGTCGGCATCCGGGTACTTCATGCCCGCCTGGAGGATCTTACGGTAGATCTCGTCCTCCTTGTTAAGGAAGTGGGCATCACACGTGGCGACCACAGGGCGGTCATAGCGCTTGCCGAGCGCCACGATCTTGCGGTTGAGGTTACGGAGAGCATCCTCGTCCGGCACCTTGCCGTTGGCGATCAGGAAGCGGTTGTTGCAGATCGGTTGGATCTCAAGGTAATCGTAATACTCAACGATCGTACGCAGGTCGTCCTCCGAGCGGTTGTCAAGCAGGGCGCGGAAGAGCTCGCCCGCCTCGCAGGCCGAGCCGATGATAAGCCCCTCGCGGTGCTTATCGAGAACGCTCTTCGGAATGCGGGGAAAGCGCTTGTAGCACTTGAGGTAGCCGTAGGAGACGAGCTTATAAAGGTTCTTTAGGCCGACGGCATTGGCGGCATAGATGATCATATGGTAGGTGGGGAGGTTGCGGGGGTCCGCAAGATCGCTCATGGCCGCCGTGACCTCACCAAAGGTATGGATCCCCTCCTCCGACAGCTGCTCCAGCATACGGAAGTAGATACGCGCCAGCATCTCGGCATCGTCCGAGGCGCGGTGATGGTTGAAGTCACCGAGGCCGTAGTGCTTGGCCACGGCATCCAGCTTGTGCTTTGGGAGCTTCGGGTTCAGATACCGCGAGAGGGCGAGGGTATCGAGGTAGGGATTTTGGAAGGGGTAGCCGCACCGCTCAGCTGCGGCGCGTATAAAGCCCACGTCAAAGTTGGCGTTGTGGGCCACGAGGGGGGCGTCCCCGATAAAGTCAAGAAAACTTTGCAATGCCACCTCAATTTTGGGGGCATCCTTCACCATTTCGTCGGTGATGTGGGTGACCTCCACCACAGCGGGGGGAATCGGCTGCTCGGGGTCAACGAGGGTATTGAAGGTGGCGGTCACCTCGCCGTCACGGATGCGGACGGCGCCGATCTCGGTGATGCGGCAGCTGTCCACCGAGAAGCCCGTGGTCTCGATATCAAAGACCACCGTCTCCCCCGTGAGGGGGCCGTCATAGGCACCGTAGAGGGCCGCGACCGTATCGTTGACAAAGTAGGCCTCGGTGCCGTACAGCACCTTCAGCTCGGGGTATTTCTTTTCCTTGACCGCCATCACCTCGGGGAAGGCCTGGACGGTGCCGTGGTCGGTGATGCCGATGGCGGTATGCCCCCAGCGCTTGGCCGAGAGGACGATCTCCTCGGGCGTTGTGAGGGCGTCCATGGTGGACATATTGGTGTGGAGGTGGAGCTCCACGCGTTTTTCCTCCTCCTCGTCCGTGCGGTAGAGCTTTTTCACCTTGACGATGGCGGTCGGGGAGCAGGCGGGCTCGTTGTTCAGGTACTTCTCACGGTAGATCTTACCGCGGACGGCGAGGACGTCCCCCGCCGAGACCCCCTTGGCCCAGG
>JAFQWT010000132.1 GCA_017407375.1 Clostridia bacterium | reverse complement strand
GGGCTGATGACGGGGGCCAGCTTATGCTTACCGAGAAGGCGCCCCGTAAAGTAGGCGAAGGTATCGGTGACCCACGCGCCGACAAAGGGGAGAAGGAAGAGATAGGTGCCGTTTGGCAGGTCTCGCAGGAGCACCATGGCGGAAAAGGCCACGGTGATATAGAAGCCACCGCCAAGGACCCCCATCAGCGCCCCAAAGGAAACGCGCCCCGGGCGGAAGACCGCCGTGGCGAAGAGGTAGAGCGCAAGGAGGAAGTAGGCCGCGGCCAACACAGCGAGGTGATGGGTGGGCGAGGTGGCAAAGCGCGCCGTGAGCGTCATGGCAGCGGAGAGCGGCACGGCAACGGCAAGGAGCCAGTCACGGTGGAGCCCAAGGCAGCGCAAAAGCTCAAGGGTGGCGATCGCCGCGAGGACGGCCATCACCATGGGGTAGACGATAAGGTCCGAAAAAATGAGAACGGGAATAAACACAGCGAGCATGACGGCCGCTGTCAGGATCCTTTGCTTCATTTCAGTCCTCCAAAGCGGCGGGTACGTCCGAGATACACCCGCACGGCTTCATCCACGTCGGCAGCGTCCATATCGGGCCAGAGGCGATCGGTGAACCAAAGCTCGGCATAGGAGGCCTGCCACAAAAGGAAGTTGGAAAGGCGCATCTCCCCCGCCGTCCGCACGAGGAGGTCGGGGTCGGGAGAGGCGGCGGTATAGAGGTGCTTCTCGATGTCCTCCGCCGTGAGGACCGTCTTCCCCGCGGCGATGGCGGCGTTGGCGGCGTGCACCAGCTCATCCCGCCCACCGTAATTGATGGCGAGGTTGAGGGTGTAATCGGTGTGGCGCTCGGCCGACAGGGTCTCAAGGCGCTCCATCTTCTCCCGCAGGGCGGGGGCAAGAGGGGTCTTGTCACCAAGAAAGACGAAGCGCATCCGATACTCGTCAAGGTCGGCAAGGAGCGTATCGAGATAGCGGTCAAAGAGCCCCATCAGCGCTTCGACCTCCTCACGGGGACGCGACCAGTTCTCGGTCGAGAAGGCGTACACGGTCACCGTGTGGATCTCAAGCTCACGGCAGCGGCGGATCACCCGCTTGCAGGCCTCCGCCCCCGCGGCATGCCCCGCCGAGCGCGCAAGACCGCGGCGCTTGGCCCAGCGCCCGTTGCCGTCCATGATAAAGGCGATATGAGAAAGGCGGCCGACAAGGTCCTCGCCGCCCCTCTCGCGCTTTCTGAAAAGCGCCATCAGATCTCCATGATCTCGCGGTCCTTGAGTGCGGTGACCGCGTCGATCTCCTTAATGTACTTATCGGTGAGGTCCTGGACCTGCTTATCGCCCGCCTTGGCCTCGTCCTCGGTCATCTCGCTTGCTTTATTCTTGGCCTTGATGGCATCTTTGGCGTCACGGCGGATGTTGCGGATGGCCACCTTGGCCTCCTCACCCATCTTCGAGACCTGCTTTGACATATTGCGGCGCGTTTCCTCGGTCATCGCGGGGAAGATGATGCGGATGCAGGAGCCGTCATTCTGCGGGTTGAGGCCGAGGTCGGAGGCGAGGATCGCCTTCTCGATGGCCTTCATCTGGCTCTTATCCCAGGAATTGATGATGAGGGTGCGCGCATCGGCCACCTTCATCTCCGCCACCTGGTTGATGGGTGTGGGGGAGCCGTAATAATCGATGGTGACCTTGGAAAGCACGTCGGGGCTGGCGCGGCCGACGCGGAGCACGGAGAGCGACTTGGAGTAGGACTCCACGCTCTTTTTCATTTTCACTTCGTATTCGGTGGTATCAAGCTTCATGGGGGTCTCCTTTGTATGTGATATTTTTTATTCGGTGATGAGGGTGCCGAGCTCCTCGCCCATGGCGGCACGGTAGATGTTGTCAGGGTCGTCAAGACCGAAGACAAGGGTCGGGAGCTTGTTGTCCATGGAAAGCGCCGTGGCCGTGGTGTCAATGACGCGCAGGCCGCGGGCCAGCACCTCGGAATAGGTGATCTTATCGATCTTTTTGGCCGTGGGGTCGGTCTTCGGGTCGGCGGTGTAGACCCCGTCGATATTCTTGGCCATCAGGACGGCATCGGCACCGATCTCCACGGCGCGGAGGGCGCCCGCCGTATCGGTGGAGAAATAGGGACGGCCAAGGCCGCCGGCAAAGATGACGACGCGCCCCGCCTCCAGGTGGCGGACGGCGGCATCCCGCGTGTAATACTCCCCGATCTCGGGCATCTGGATGGCGCACATCACGCGGGCATCGATCCCCGCGCGGAGGAAGGCATCCGAAAGGGCGAGGGCGTTGATGGACGTGGCCAGCATGCCCATATAGTCGCCGCGGGTGCGGTCCATGCCCACGCCCTGGCGGCCGCGCCAGATGTTGCCGGCGCCAACGATCACGCCGATCTCCACTCCCTCGGCAAGGAGGCGGGAAAGGACCCCTGCCACACGGGTAAGGAAGGTGTCATTGAGGATGCCCTCACCGCCGGCGGCCAGCGCCTCACCGGAAAGCTTGAGCAAAATGCGTTTGTACTTCGGTTGCATACTCCACTCTTTTCTTGGGGAAGCCCCACTGTATTTTGGTATTCTTTGCGGACGCGCGTACGAATTATTATATATATTATACAATATAGAGGGGCGGTTTGCAAGAGAAAGTTTTTCGCCGTGCCGATTTTTTTGAGAGGCGCGGGGAGGGGGCGCCCGCCCTTCCCTCCTGCGGCGGCGCCGCCGCGGCCACTGTATGAAAAGAAAACTTTGCAAATAGGAGAAAAAAGGCGGGGCGTTGGCGAAAAAACGACAAAAAAAAGAAAGCACACGGGGTCGTGTGCTTTCCTTTTTCGATAGCGGGCTATCAGTTGTTGACCATC
>JAFQWT010000131.1 GCA_017407375.1 Clostridia bacterium | reverse complement strand
CCACGGCAAATCGACCCTGGCCGACCGCATCCTGGAGGCGACCCGCGCCGTGGACGCCCACAGCATGGACGAGCAGATGCTCGACAACATGGACCTGGAGCGTGAGCGCGGCATCACCATCAAGGCGCGCACCGTGGCGCTTTCCTACCGCGCTGAGGACGGGGAGGAGTATTACTACAACCTCATCGACACCCCGGGCCACGTGGACTTCGGCTATGAGGTCTCGCGCTCCTTAAAGGCGTGTGAGGGCGCCATTCTCGTTGTGGATGCCACCCAGGGCGTGGAGGCCCAGACCCTGGCCAATGCCTATCTTGCCATCGACAATAACCTTGAGATCCTGCCCGTCATCAATAAGATCGACCTGCCCTCGGCCGACGTTCCGCGCGTGCGCGAGGAAATTGAGGAGATCATCGGCGTACCCGCCGAGGACTCGCCCGCGGTCTCGGCAAAAACGGGGCAGAACATCCGTGACGTGCTGGAGCGCCTCATCACCGATATCCCCGCACCCGTGGGCGACCCCGAGGCCCCCCTCAAGTGCCTCGTCTTTGACTCCTATTACGACAGCTACCTCGGCGTTGTGGTCTACGTCCGCGTCTTTGACGGCACGCTCCGCGCCGGCGACCGCGTCCGCATCATGTCCACGGGCGCCGTCTATGACGTCGTCTCGGTCGGCACGCCCGGCGCCTTCGCCATGAACGATACGGGCATCCTTACGGCGGGCGAGGTCGGCTATATCACCGCCAGCATGAAAACGGTGGGCGATACCCGCATCGGTGACACCATCACCCATGCCGAGGGCGGTGTCAGCGAGCCCCTGCCCGGCTTCCGCCCCGCGCGCCCCATGGTCTATGCGGGCATCTACCCCGCGGACGGCGCCCGCTACGGTGATCTGCGCGATGCCCTCGAAAAGCTCCGTCTGAACGATGCCGCCCTCTCCTATGAGCCCGAGACCTCGGTGGCACTCGGCTTTGGCTACCGCTGCGGCTTCCTCGGCCTTCTCCACATGGAGATCATCGAGGAGCGCCTGGAGCGTGAGTTCAACCTCGACCTTATCACCACCGCCCCGAGCGTTATCTACAAGATCCGCATGCGAAACGGCGAGGAGGTCATGATCGACAACCCCGCGGGCTATCCCTCGCCCGATGAGATCGACGTGGCCTACGAGCCGATCGTCCGCGCCTCGATCATCACGCCCACCGAGTACATCGGCGGTCTTATGGACCTCTGCCAGGAGCGCCGCGGCACGTACCTGGATATGAAGTACCTCGACGCCTCGCGGGCCGAGCTGCATTACGACCTGCCCCTCAATGAGATCGTCTACGACTTCTTCGATGCTCTCAAGAGCCGCAGCAAGGGCTACGCCTCGCTCGATTACGATTTCCTCGAATACCGTGAGAGCCGCCTTGTGAAGCTCGACTTCCTTCTGAATGGGGAGCAGGTGGACGCCCTCTCCTTTATCGTGCATGAGGAAAAGGCGTACGGCCGTGCGCGCCGCATTGCCGAAAAGCTGAAGGACAACATCCCGCGCCAGCTGTTTGAGATCCCGATCCAAGCCGCCATCGGCTCCAAGATCATCGCCCGTGAGACGGTCAAGGCCATGCGTAAGGACGTTCT
>JAFQWT010000130.1 GCA_017407375.1 Clostridia bacterium | reverse complement strand
TCATGCCGCTGTCCTCGTAAAGAGGATTCTGCTTGAGGTCAATGCGCGGAGAGTCCACGTGCGCGGCGAGAATGCGGAAGCCGTCCTCGGCAAGAGGCGCCGTGCCGATGCGGAACAGATAGATCCCCTTCCCCTTGTTGACGAAATAGCGCTTATCCCCCGCCTTCAGCGAATCGCCAAAGCAATAGGGGGTAAAGCCAGCACGCTCCGCCATCTCGGCGGCCAGGGCCACGGCCTCACGCTCGGTCTTGGCGGCGTCCAAAAAGCGCTTGTACTCCTCGGCGTAATCAAAGATCGCCTTCATTTTGGCGTCATCGGCGGTCGCGTAGATGCTTTTTCTCTCTACCGTGAGATTTTCATACTGTTCCATCTGTTTGCTCCTTTGCAAGGTTATTGATATGTTCGTATAGGGCACGCACCTTGGCGAAAAGCTCGTCCTCCGTGCCGTTGTTTTCAAGGATAATGTCACAGCTTTCGCGCAAAAACGCCTCACTGCACTGATGCGAAAGGCGTCGCTTGGCCTCCTCGGTCGATAGCCCGTCTCGGTTGACAAGGCGATCAAGACGGACGGCCTCCTCGGCCACCACCCCGACAGAGAGATCGCACTCGGTGTGAAAGCCCGATTCAAAGAGCAGGGGGGCGTTGATGAGGGCCGCCACCGCGCCCTGCTGCCTTTGTTCCTCAAGCCAGGCACGGCATTCCGTAAGTACCGCCGCATGAGTCATGCGGTTAAGGTCGGCAAGGGCACGTTCTCCCTCCGCGCCGTCGGAAAACACGATCTCACGGAGGCGGGGGCGGTCAACGGCGCCTTCGGCGGTAAGAATGCCGTTGCCAAAGCGATGGGAAAGCTCCCGTGTGAGGGGAGAGGGCGCACCGATCAAGCGGTGATAGACAAGGTCGGTGTCAAGGCCGGGGATCCCCAAACGCTGAAGCATGGCTTCCACAAGGTTTTTGCCCGTTCCGCTGCCGCCGCAAAGGCCGATCGTAAGCACAGCACCGTCCTCCTATCCATAGATATACATATTAAGTATACTACATTTTTCCGAGACTGTCAAGGAATGGGGGCGGCAAAACTGCCGGTTTTTCCATTTTTTCCGTTCTTTCCTGCAAAGAAAAGAAATCCCCCGCGTATCCTTGACTTGCGGCCGAAAATATGATACAATGTTCGGTAGGTTAAAATTCCGCAAAGGGGGGCCGTCCTTGAAGACTGTTGCTATCGTCAGCGAGTTCAACCCCTTTCACAACGGCCATAAATATTGCATCGATGAGGTGCGCCGTCATTTTGGCGAGGACACCTGTATCATTGCCTTGATGAGCGGAAACTATACCCAGCGCGGGGACGTAGCCGTGGCGGATAAATTCACCCGTGCGGCCGCCGCCGTCGTCGGTGGGGTCGATCTCGTTCTTGAGGTCCCCTTCCCTTTTTCGGTCTCGAGCGCCGAATATTATGCCGATGCCGCCGTATCCATGGCAGACTCGCTTGGTGTTGTGGATGCCCTGGCCTTTGGCAGTGAATGCGGCGACCTTTCCCGCCTGCTCACTGTCAGTGAGTGTCTTTCCTCCGCGGAATATGCCGAGGCACTCCGCAAGACGCTTACAAGCACCCCTGCCCTCGGGTACGCCCGTGCGGTGCAGGCGGCCTATGCTTCGCTTTATAAGGACGGCTCCGATGTCCTCCTTTCTTCCCCCAACGACACGTTGGCCGTCCGCTATTTAGCGGCCAACCGCCGTCTTGGCACGCCCCTTGAGCCCTTTGCCGTCAAGCGCCTTGGCGGCTATCACGATGCTACATTGCTGGACGGCGTTTCCGCCACAGCGATCCGTGCCGCCATTGAGAGGGGCGAGCTTGCCACCGCCCTTGGCGCTATGCCGCCGCGCTCCGCCGAGATCTTCAGGGCGGCCGTGGAGGACGGACGGGCGCCTGCGGCCCTTTCCCGCCTTGGCAACGTTTTTCTATCGTTTTTCAGACTCGCTCCGTGCCCTGCGGCTGACGACCTTTCGGGTCGGCTCCATTCGGCCGCACTCAGCGCTGCGGATCTTGAAGAGTTCTTTACGCTTGTCGCTACCAAGCACTACACCCACGCGTATCTGCGCCGCACCCTTTGGCACCGTCTTTTCGGCATTACCTCTGCCGAGCTTCGGATGCCGCCCGCGTACACGCAGGTCCTGGCGCATACCGCCCGTGGGCGTGCGGCGCTCCGCCGCGCCTCCCGCCTTTACACCCTTGCGCTTCTGACAAAGCCGGCCGACGGCCAGAGCTTGGAGGGCGAGGCAGGGCGGCAGGCCGCGCTTTCCCAGCGGGCCGATCTCCTCTACCCCTTGGCCATGCCGAGGCCCGTAGCGGGGAACGCCGCGATGAAGGCGGCGCCGTTTTGCGAAGGATAGCGAATTTTCCCGACCAATTTCCCCTGTCTCTTTTTGTCAAATGAATTGACAATTTTTGGCAGGCGTGATAGGATAGTCGGTGAAAAGGACAGGCAGTCATTTTCAATACTTGAAAGGAGTCATCATGGAGGCAATTGGCATTCAGGGAAAATACTTGGAGTATAAGGGAAAGCCCCTGGTCCGTCAGGGCGAGGAGATCTATTACGGAGATATGGCGGAAAAGTATTATCTTTTCCTTCTCATCATGTCCGAGGCGGAGGATCCCAACCTTAAGACCAAGCTGCCCGAAAAGGTCATGATCCAGATCCTTCCCACCGCCGGCGGTACCCCCTACAAGCAGAAGGTGGTCGACGGGCTCTATGAGGCCTTTGATTTAGGAACTGCCTGGCTCGAGAGAGCAAACAAACAATAAATCCACGTTTTCCTTTTCAATTGCCGGCCAAACGGCCGAGGAGGTAGCAATTGTGAAGAAACATCAAAAAAGGCAGTCAATTCCCTACAAAACGGTATTCGTATCTCTCTTTCTTTTTGTCATTGCCGTGCTGATGGTCTCGTGTGAGGCACAGTCACTGGTCGGCAATTGGCGCGGAGACGGTGCGGATACCGTTTATCATTCTCTCCCCGTGACAACGGCGGAGGTGACAACCGCCACGACCACCGCGCCACCCGTCACAACGTCCGTGGCGACGACCACCGTCCCCACAACCACCGCGCCGCCCGTGACCACGGCACCGCTCCCGCCCCCAACGCCCTACTATAATCCCCTGACGGGGCTTCCCTGCTCGGCAAGTGAGGCAGCTGCCCGTCCCCTTGCCTTTTGCGTGAAGGAGGCCACGGGCGGGGTCATCGGCAGGGCGGACCTTGTCATTGAGGCGCCGACCGAGGCCTCGGCTACGCGGCTTGCGCTCCTTAAGGCGGGCGGCGCTGCGCTTTGGGGGGAGGTTACCGTCGCCTCCACCCGCCCGTATCTTGCCGCGCTCTCGCACGACTTTTTCGCCATATCCGTCTATCGCGGCACCTCCGATCTTGACCGAGAGAGCGCAAGTTTCCTTTACAATACGGTGGACGTCTCCGAGACACCCGTTAAGGAAAAGGACCCCGAGGCCCTGATGGCGGCCATCAAGGCCGCCTCCTACCAAACGACGGTAGCCGGTAGCATCCTGCTTCCCTACACGCTATCGGATATCGGCGCGGGGGTGCCACCGCAGGAAGGCAGCTCTACATACGTGTCGGTCGCCTTCAGTCAAGGGGCGACGACCTCCTTCACCTACGATACCCTGGCGGGGTGCTATACCATGCGCTCCTCCTCGGCGCTGTCATCGGCAGAGGGAGGGCTCCCCACCTTCACGAACCTTGTGATCCTCTTTCACGATGCCACAAGGCGCATCAGCAAGGATGGTGTGGAGCTGACCCTCGACACGAACCTTGGCGGCACGGGCTATTACGTTGCCTCCGGGGGTCACCAGAGGATCCTTTGGCGGCGCGATCCCGTCACCTCCCGCCTTTATATCACCGATACCGACGGGGTGCCGCTGGTGCTTGCGCGCGGCAAGACCTACGTGGGCATGACGACCTTTGAATACCGCGAGGCACTCATCCTGAATTAAAAGAAAAAGCACACGCCATAAGGGTGATGTTCTTAGCGGAGAATTTGAAAGCTCTACTAAGTGCGAGCATCGCATTTGACCGGTCAAATGCACTTGGGCTAAGCCCAAACCCTTATTACAAGCAGAAAAGAGCAAGAGTAAAAGGATAAACCTCCTTCTATTCTTGCTCTGTTCGTTTTTATGAATGAATTGATGCTGACGCATCATGAATTGGCTCCGCCATGATTTCTCGCTTCGCTCCATGAATTGAATTGCAACCAATGTGCCGCAAGGCACAATTCATGCCGCAGGCAATTCACGAAAGCACAGCTTTCAATTCACGCAACCGTAAGGTTGCAATTCATTGCGTGTTCTCCGTTAAGGATAACACGCATAAGGCGTGTGCTTTTTCTTTCAGTTTTCGGGATAGCCGTCGGGATTCTGGCTCTGCCAGCGGGCGGCATCCTTACACATTCTCTTCATATCGTACTGGGCGCGCCAGCCAAGCAGGCGCTCGGCCTTCGAGGGGTTGGCATAGCACTCCGCAATGTCGCCGGGGCGCCGCGGGGCGATCTCATACCGCACCGTACGGCCCGAGGCCTCCTCAAAGGCCTTGATGGCATCCAGAACGGAATAGCCATT
The DNA here is from genome assembly GCA_017407375.1 of Clostridia bacterium. Lineage (GTDB taxonomy): Bacteria > Bacillota > Clostridia > Oscillospirales > CAG-272 > UBA1740. The sequence continues at coordinate 5,178 of JAFQWT010000130.1, read as the reverse complement.
CCCCGTACCGATGTTGAAGTAATCAATGCCCGTAAAGCCGTCCGTGAAGTCCAGGGCGGACAGGTGGGCCTTGGCAAGGTCGACCACGTGGATGTAATCGCGCACACCCGTTCCGTCGGGCGTATCGTAGTCGTTACCGAAGACCTTGAGGCAGGCAAGCTTGCCGTAGGCGACCTTGGAGATGTACGGGAACAGGTTGTTGGGGATCCCACAGGGGTCCTCACCGATAAGACCGCTCTCGTGCGCGCCGATCGGGTTAAAGTAACGGAGCACCGCCACCGAAAACTCGGGAACGGCAACCGTCACGTCCTTAAGGATGCGCTCGATCATCAGCTTGGTCTCACCGTAGGGGTTGGTGGTGGAAAGCGGGAAATCCTCCGAGATCGGTACGCTTTTCGGCATACCGTAAACCGTGGCAGAGGACGAGAACACCATGCGGTAAACGCCGTGGGCGATCATCTCCTCGCAAAGGTTAAGGGTCCCCGTGAGGTTGTTGTGATAATAGCGCAGGGGCAGACTGACCGACTCCCCCACCGCCTTCAGACCGGCAAAATGGATGACGGAATCGATCTCGGGGTGCGAATCAAAAACGCCTGCCAGCGCCTCACGGTCAAGCAGGTCCACCTTATAGAAGGTGGGGCGCTTCCCCGTGATCTTTTCAATGCGGTCAAGAACGCAGAGCTTGCTGTTGGAGAGGTTATCGACAATGATAACGTCCTTTTCGATGTTCAAAAGCTCTACAACGGTGTGAGAACCGATAAAACCGGTGCCGCCGGTAACTAAAATGGCCATACCTTACCTCCAAATTAGCAAAAAAAGAGCGAATCGCTCTTTTTTTGCTTATGAATTATTCCACAGCGTAAACGCTGACGCGCTTCTTGTCCTTAGAAACGTGCTCAAACTTGACCTTGCCGTCGATGAGTGCAAACAGCGTATCATCGGAGCCAAGACCAACGTTGACACCGGGGGCGATCTTCGTGCCGCGCTGACGGACAAGAATATTGCCCGCCGTCACAAGCTGACCGTCCGCACGCTTCACGCCGAGGCGCTTGGACTCACTGTCACGGCCGTTTTTGGTGGAACCAACGCCCTTCTTGTGGGCAAAAAACTGCAAACTGAGTTTCAGCATCTTTTCTTCCTCCATAGTGATGTTGGCGCTTACAACGGACGCTCGATCACGTCGACCGAGAGATACTCATAATAATCCTCGATCAGATCGTTGAGCTGATAGTAGTAAGCCATGATAAGACCGGACACGGCAAAGCGCTTGCTTTCGTCCTCCTCATACTCGGGGAGGGCGCCCTTGGCGACAAGGCGAATGTCGGTGGTCTCCTCATCGATCGTATAATCGACAGAGGAGGCGTAGGAGATCTCAATGGCGTTGATGATGAGCATGGTCATGGCCGAAAGTGCCGAGCAAAGGACGTCATCTCCCGACTCACCGTAACCGGTATGCCCCTGTTCCTCAAAGCCGTAAAATACTCCGTCGGTCTTATAAAAGACGATCTTCGTCATACCTTACGCGTTCCTTACGCGTTGATCTTCTCGATCTGGACCTTGGTGTAGAACTGACGATGGCCGATCTTCTTCTTCTCGTTCTTCTTCGGCTTGTACTTCATAACGTAGATCTTCTTGCCCTTACCCGTATTGATGACGTTAGCGGTAACGGTAGCTCCCTCCACGTAAGGTGTGCCCGCCTTGAAGTCGTCGCCAGAGATCGCCAGCACCTTGTCAAAGGTCACGGACTCGCCATCCGCTACATCGAGCTTCTCGATGAAGATGACGTCACCCTCGTTGACCTTGTACTGCTTTCCACCCGTTTCGATAACTGCAAACACAGAAAAGCACCTCGCTTTCTTCAAAAATCGCTACGCAAGGCGGCACTTGGCACTTTGAGCCCTGCAATATGCGTCATTTTATTATATAACTTCTTCCCTTGGTTGTCAAGGGCTTTTTGTAATTTTTTTCTTATAATACGGCAGGGTCTTCATTCGCCCTTGGCAATGCGGTCAAGCTCGGCCAAGTGCTCGGTAATATCCACCTCGGTGCCCTCGTTCATCAGGCGCTCAAGCTTATAGTAATCCCGATCCTCGCGTGAGAAGATATGTGCGATCACGCTGCCAAAGTCAAGGAGGATCCAGGTGCCCGTATCGTGCCCCTCAACGTGGGCGGCGTTCACGCCCCCCTCCTCAAGGCGATAGCAGGCCTCATCGGCCAGGGCCTTGATGTGCGTTGTGGAGCGTCCCGTGCAGATCACGTAATAATCGGTGATGATCGTCTGATCCTCCACGTGATAGAGCTTCAGGTCAAACCCCTGCTTTCCGTAAAGGGCATCCACCGCCGCCAGAGCCAGCTCATACGGGGTGGCAGACGTGAGATCTTTCTTTTCTTTCATTTCCATGGTGAAACCTCTTCATTTTGTTTTGATATTCAGGCCGTCGACCGTTTCCTCGGTATAGACGGTGTAGGTGCCGTTTTTGTCGTTATAAATGTTGAAAAAGCCAAGACGCCCCTCGTCGCAGAGCGCCGTGTGGGGGTCAAACCCCTCCGCACCCCCAAAATAGAGGGACAGTGCCTCCGCGGAGGCGCGGCGGTTGGCCACGTAATACCAAAGCCCGTCCGCAGGGTCCTGGGTGGCCTCCCCGGGGAGTGTCAAAAGCTTGACCGAAAAGCGGTCACGGTCGCGGTAAAATGCGTAGGCGCAGGAAAGCTGCTCGGTAAGGGGCATATCCGTCAGAATGCGGTCGTAAAGCTTGGGAAGCAAGGTAAGCGCCGCCGTGAGCGTAAGCTCCTCCTTGGCCTTGCGGTAAGCGGCCGCTAAGAGAAGCTTTTGGGCATCCACGCGCCCAAGGTCTCCCTCCACGTACGCCGAGCGGAAGCGCAAAAACTGCAGGGCCTCCCTCCCCGTGAGCGTATGCTCACCCGCGGAAAGCTCGGTATATTCTTCACCGTCACGGTAGCGGATCGGCGCGGGGAGCGAGAGGGTGACGCCACCCAGCGCATCCACGATCTCCGAAACGGCAGCGGTATCCACCGCCACAAACCGGTCGATCGGCACGGAGAGGCAGGCAGAAAGCTCTTCGGAAAGGAGCGCAAGGGCTTCCTCCTTACGGTTTTTTCGGTAACGATACGTGGGATAAAGCCCGTTGATCTTTCCCCGATATCCCTCGGTCTCAAAATAGGTATCTCTGGGGATCTGAAGGACCGAAAGGGCGGAGGCGGTGGGGTCAAAGCGCACCAGCATCAAAACGTCCGTGTTTTCCGCGGCATCGTCAAGTCCTGCCACAAGGACGGTAAGGGGGCGTTCCTTTGCCATGCTGTCGCGGCTTTCTCCGCGATCGCACGAGGCGACAAGAAAGGCGCCGCACAGCAAAAGAAGTAAAAGAAACGTTACGTTTTTGAATTTATACATCAGGCACACCTCGTTTTTTCACTTAGTGTGCGATCCTGAGCTTAGGTTTACGCAGGGGGCTCAGGATTTTCGGGAAAGCTTTTTGTCAAGAAAGGCAATGGCTTCCATTGTGGCGCTGCAAACGCTGCCGCCCACCCGTCGGATATCCTCCACCGTCATAAGGAGCGCCCGTTTCACGGTCGCGTGCAAATGGCGGAGCGGGTCCTCCGCGGTCTTGTATCCCTCAAAAAAGTCCTGACGCAGGGCCACACAGTCGGCATAGGTCCTTGTCGGCTCAATGTAGTCTGCCAGGTACAAAAGCTCGTCAAACACGGCCATATCGCGCCCGCCCGTGGTATGAAGGGCGATCGCTTGCAGAATGCCCTTGTCAACGTAGGGAGAAAACTCGCGCTCCGCGATATAGGCGCCGGTTTTGGCATGCAGAATGCGCGGCGCGCGACGCTCCTCCTCGGAAAGTGCGATCCCCCGTCTTTCGCAAAAGGCGATCTGCTCCTCGGGGGGCCATTCCTTGGTAACGTCGTGCAAAAGCGCGGCCACGCGCAGGCGGGGGAGGTCGCCGGGGAGATAGCGCTCCCCAAGCTCAATGATCGCCGTCTCCACCCCCAACGTGTGGGAAAAACGGCGCGACCCTATCTTTTTCGAGACGGCCAGGCGCAGCTTTAAGAAGCGTTCCTCCGTCATTCCTGATACAGATGCCATTGTTTTACGTAGTCCTCTACTGCAGGTAAAAGAGCGTTGCCGCCGTTCGCACCCGCCCGCAGCCGCTCTCTGACCTCGGAGGAGGAGAGGACGGTGGCGGGAGCCGGAATAAAGCGGATGCGCGCCCCGTAACGGCGGCGGTATTCCTCGCTTTTTTCAAGGATGGGCGCCTCATTTTCCCTATCGCTTTCGCGCCGGATCACGGCGATCTCGGTCAGCTTGAATATTTCCTCAGCCCGATACCAGGTATCAAGAGTGAGGAACATATCGGTCCCCACGAGCATCGTAAGCTCCCACTCGGGCGAGGCGAGCTCCGAAAGCGTCAGCACGGTATAGCTCTTCCCCGTACGGCGAATCTCCATATCCGAGACCTCGGCCACGGGGATGTGAGAAAAGGCCAGGCGGCACATGGCCAGCCGGTCATCGGGCCCTGCCCCCAAAACGGGTGCCTTGTGCGGGGGAATGGCCGACGGCAGAATAAGGAGCTTTTCGGGCTTGACCGCCTCCACAAACGCCTCGGCCGCGCGCACGTGACCGATATGCGGTGGGGAGAAGGTGCCACCAAAAATAGCCAGCCGCTTTTTCATGGTAGCTCGATCTGCTTCTTTTCGGCGGATTCCCGGTAAAGCACCAGCTTGGAGCCGACAACGGAGACAACGTCGGCCCCTGTGCGCTCGGAAAGGAGGTCGGCCGCCTCACGGGCGGTATAAGGGGAATTCTCAAGCACGTGGACCTTGATGAGCTCTCTAGCCGTCAGGGCGCTGTCGATCCCGAGGCAAAGCTCCTCGCCGATACCACCCTTCCCTACCTGGAAAATGGCGGACTGCCCGTGCGATAACGCGCGAAGAAAGGCGCGCTGCTTACTGTTCAGCATTCGGTACCTCCACGATCTTATCGGCAAATTTCTCAAGAAACGCGCGTATCGCCTTGCCGCGGTGGCTGACGGCATCCTTTTCCTCGGGCGTTACCTCGGCAAAGGTCTTCCCAAGCTCGGGAACGTAGAAAAGGGGATCGTAGCCGAAGCCCCCCGTTCCCTGCGGCGCCGTAAGAAGCACGCCCTCACAGGT
>JAFQWT010000129.1 GCA_017407375.1 Clostridia bacterium | reverse complement strand
GGCTCCACCCGTACCGAGGCGCAGCTTGCCGTCCTCTCGGTCCTCGGTGAGGGCGTAAGCGATTACTATGCCGGCTATGAGTCGGTTCTCGGCGAGAAGTTTGACGCCATCAAGGCCTACCACCTCGATCCCGAGGCCTACCTGCTTTTGCCTGCGGGTCTGCTCTTTAAGACCAACGCCCTGCTTGCCGAGCTGGAGGCCGGCACCTTCGCGGGGGCTTCGGCCGCCGCTGCCTACACGGCTGCCATTGCCTCTGACTGCGAGAGCTACTATGCTCTTGACGTTAAGGGCACCGATTTCTACGATGAGCTTTACGCGCAGGACGGCTACGTCTTCGGTCTTGACTTCTTTACCCTCGGTCGCCCCGAGATCTGGGGCGATGCCGCACCGGCCGTGCCCTTCAAGGACGTTGACCTTTCGGGCGTGACGATCGCTGACGGTATGACCGAGACCACGACCACCTACAGCAACAATGCCGACCTGAAGAAGGCACTTGATACCTTCAAGGCGGACCACCTGAAATTCACGGAGCAGTTCATCACCGAGCGTGATAATGCCTCCCTGAACTTTGGCCATTACATTGGCTCAAGCACGACCTATGCCCTGGCGGGCGCGGTCTACGAGCCCGCGACCGGCTCGATTCGCTTCCGCAAGGACGTGCAGGGCGCGAACGGTATTCAGCCCTACAACTTCCCCGAGATCGTGAGCGACAACGTGTCCTTCCAGCTGATCATGGCACCGAACGAGGGACTTTCGAACGCCTTCTTCTTCTTCTACAACATTCGTCCCACCATCGACGAGAGCTACAATATCACGGGTCTTTCGAACGGCTTCACCAAGACCTCGCACACGAAGCACGCGCCCATTCCGAGGTCGGGCGATGCGCAGATGCTGACCTTCACGCTGGAGAACGCCGTGACCAATAAGGCGGACGTCACCTACTCGATTCGCCTGTGGAACGAGCTTCTGTCCGAGACCAAGGGCAGCTGCACCGCCATTGACAACAACACCTACATCGGCTGGAGCCAGAGCACCACGATGAACCTGTACGCCTTCCGTGTGTACAACGCCGAGCTGACGCCCGAGGAGATCAAGCAGAACCACTTTGCCGACGTTGCCAAGTACTTCCGCCTGAACCTTATGGGTATGGACGTGGAGGATTCCGACCAGATGACGGCCCTTTACGATGCCGTGGCGAATATCTCGCTGACCTCCTCCACCCGTGCCGAGGCCCAGCTCGCCGTCCTTTCGGTCCTTGCCGAGGAGGCCAAGGCCGAGCTTGGCGCCGCATACGCCGACCTTAAGGCCGAGTACACCGCGCCCGAGGAGGCCGCCCTTGTCGCCCTGGCGGCGAAGTACCTCCTTCCGATCGACGTTCTGGAGGACGTTCTGACGTCTGCGCGCGATATGAGCGCGGCTTACGACGCTCTGACGGAGGATGCGATCCTTGGCGAGGGTAGCTCTGAGGCCGCCGCGCTCTTCTTCCGTGAGCAGGCCGATCTGGCGTATTACTACTACTCCTACGCGCACCTGGATCCCGAGAACGAGACCTGGACCGACTACCTGGACGTCCTGGCCGAGAACCGCCTCGATGCCGAGGCGATGATGGCTCTGCCGCATGCCGATCGCCTGGCCATCGTTTCGCTGGGGCTTACCGAGCAGGAGGCCCTGGATGCCGAGGTCGATAAGGTCATGGAGAAGTACGTGGCCTACGCCGCGGAAAAGGCCAACAAATACACGGTGGACGACTATAATGCCCTCTACGTCCGTGACGGCCTCTTCTTCGCCGCCGACTTCTTCGGCACCAACGCCCTGTGGGGCGCGGACGGCGCGGACGTCGCCGATAAGGGCTCGCTCATTGATTACGCCTGGTTGACCGAGGGTAAGGCCGCCATGGAGATCACCTCCGCCGCTACGGTGGCGGACGGTAAGCTCGTCATGGATGCCAACCATCTGAAGGTCGCCCCCGCGGGCTCGATGACGGCCGCCGACTATAACATGACAGTCGAGCACGTGCTTGACGTCAAGGCCCTGTCCTCGAACTCCAAGCCCTTCTCCTTCCGCGATATCTACCTGAACGCCTGGTCGAATGACGGCCTGGCGGAGGCCACGAAGGAGGCAGGTGCCGCGTACGCCTTCTCGGGCTTCAACTCCGATTTCGGCCCGAGCACCTGGAACTACATTAACAGTCACAACCAGGGTGCCATTGCCGGCTTCACCCGTCCGATCCTCACGCTGAACAGCGCGATCACCTACACCTTCCGCAAGGGTGCCAGCACGCTCTCGTACGTGATGAACTTTGCCGACTACCTTGATCTTTCGCAGGCCGAGGTCGAGGCGCTGAGAGCGGAGGTCCTGGCCGAGGAGCGTGAGCCCGTCGTCTCGATCCACAGCGCGGGCGCCGACACGGTGGCTTACCCCGTTCCCGACGCTCCCCTCTACCTTGACTTCGAAAACTGCGTCCTCGGCTGGCGTGTCTACCTGCCGAATGGCAACGAGCGTCAGTGGGTGGATGAGGACTTCAACCTCTACTTCGTCGGTAAGAGCACCGCGGAGAAGAAGGAGATCCTCGATGCGATCACCTCGGCCGATGAGTATAAGCTCTACGCCACCGAGGAGGAGGCCAAGGCCGCCATTGCGGCGCACGCGGAGGCCCACCCCGAGGATGAGAACAACGGCAAGTACGCGACCGACCGCTTCTATGCGATCGCCCTTGATGAAACGCCCTACGGTGTGCATCCCGAGCTTCTGAGGGGTGCCGGCTGGACCGACACGATCGGCGGTACGGCGACCTTCACGGGTGATGTGTACGCGATCCGTTACTACTCTCGCGCCCTTACTAAGGCCGAGACCCTGCAGAACCACTTTGCCGACCTTGCCAAGTACTTCCGCCTGGATATCGGCAATTACCTCGCCATGAGCGACGACGAAAAGCTCGCCCTGCACGAGGCGATGGCCGCCTGCCAGCTGACCGACAGCCGCGAGAGCGTGCTTGACGCCTATTACGCCGGCTGTGCCGCGCAGTATGCGAACCTCGCCGTGACCGACGATGCCGACGTGAACGCGGCCCTTGCCGCCTTTGCCGCCGCCGTTGGCCTGGATGCCTCCCGCCTTGTCACCCTTTCGGCGGGTGAGGCCTTTGTCGGTAAGATCCTGGCCCTTGCCGATCCTGCCTACGCCACCAGCCGTGATATCGTCAACTACCGTCTTGACAAGGAGATCCTTGACTTCTACGGCGCCACCGCCTTCGCGGGCATCAGCGTCCGTGTGGACAACGGCACCCTGCCGACCGAGGCCGGCGTCCGTGCCCTCTACTCGATCGACGAGGCCACCCTGCGTGAGATGATCCGCAAGTACGGCGTTGACTCGAAGCTCAGCTTCGGTGCTAAGATCACGGTGAACGGCGTCGCCGCGGCCACGCTTACCTTTACCGCCACCCTGGCCGAGGACGGCTCGCTCTCCTATGAGGGCACGAACTCCGCCGGCGGTACTGCCGCCGTCAAGAAGGTGAACGGTAAGCTGGCCTTCAGCTACACCGTGACCTACGGTGACGGGGATCTGACGGAAGAGAACCTGAACGCCGAGTACTCCTTCGTCCGCTTTGTGACCATTGCGGGTGAGGACGTGGTCGTTGACCACGGCAGCGCGATCTTCGGTGCCACCGTTTCCGCCGCGGAGGCGTACGGCTACTTTGCCGAGGCCTACGCTGAGGATGCCGTGGTTGCCAAGGTGACCGCCGCCCTGACCCCTGCCGAGTAAGCTCCATCCCGTTACGGCTCCCACGGGAGCCGTAACGGAAAAACAGCCCTCAACCGAGGGCTGTTTTTATTTTTCTATGAGGGCAACGAAAAAAGGCACCGTCGGGTGCCTTTTTTGCTGTTATCAGTAGTTTTCCTTGCGGACCTCGAAATAGCTCTTCGGGTGGGCGCACACGGGGCAGACCTCGGGGGCCTTCTTACCCATGACCAGGTGCCCGCAGTTGCGGCACTCCCACATGGTCTCCTCGGCCTTCTCAAACACCCTCTGCATCTCCACGTTCGAGAGCAGGGCGCGATAGCGCTCCTCGTGTGATTTTTCAATGGCGGCCACCGCGCGGAACTTCCACGCCAGGGCGGTAAAGCCCTCCTCCTCGGCCTCCTTCGCAAAGGTGTCGTACATGTCGGTCCACTCGTAGTTCTCGCCCTCGGCGGCGGCCAGAAGGTTCTCGGCGGTGTTGCCAATGCCCGAAAGCTCGCGGAACCACAGCTTGGCGTGCTCCTTCTCGTTGTTGGCGGTCGCCTCAAAGATCGCGGCGATCTGCTCGTACCCCTCCTTCTTCGCCACCGAGGCAAAGTAGGTGTACTTGTTTCTTGCCTGGCTCTCTCCCGCAAACGCGGCGGCCAGGTTCTTCTCGGTCTTCGTGCCCTTCAGTTCTTTTGCCATGATCGTATCCTCCATATTTTAAAAAAATAAGATATTCCTTATCCTTCCGCCGCAAGGCAGGCGGCACAGCGCCCCCCCACGATCAGGACCAGCCCCTCCACCGAGAACCCGTCGGGTGCCGGGCGGTGGTGGTCGGGTGTCAGGGGTACGTCCCCAAACGCACCGCAGCTGCGGCAGTAGAAATGCCCGTGGTCGGCCACCGTGCCGTCAAAGCGGTCGGGCCCACCGGGGACGGGCAGGCGCAGTATCTCCCCATCGTCCGCGAGGACCGAGAGGTTGCGGTACACCGTGCCAAAGCCGATATGCGGGCGAACGGCGCGGGCACGCTCAAACACGGTCTCGGCCGTGGGGTGGTCGTGGCAGCTACCAAGGATCGTGCGGATCAGCTTGCGCTGCGGGGTGTCGCGTCTTCCACATTCCTGTCCCATAGTCGTCCTCCTTATCGTTGTTTTCCTTCATTTCTATTATACGCGCCTTTCGAAGGGAAGTCTGTGACAAAGTCACACAAACGAGAATTATTATCAATTGTGACATTGTCACAGAAAATCCGGAGAAAAAGGGGTATACTGTATATGAAAAAGGAAAGGAGAACGGTGATGAAACCTATTCTTGTCAATTCGCACAGCTTTGATGCAGAGGTACGGAGGTCCTCCGTGCCCGTGCTGCTTGATTTTTATGCCGACTGGTGCGGCCCCTGCCGCCTGCTGGCACCCACGCTGGAGGCCCTGGCCGCCGAGGCCGAGGGCTACAAGGTCGCCAAGCTCAACGTTGACACCGCCCCCGAGCTCTGCGAGGAGTTCCGCGTGATGAGCATTCCCACGGTCATCGTCTTTAAAAACGGGGAGCCCGTGGCGCGTGCCGTTGGCGTCCGCCCGAGGGAGGCGCTCCTTTCGCTACTTGAGGGAGCGTTGTGACAGGGCGCGCAGGTCGTCGGTCCGCAGGAGTCTGACCCCGCCGCGCTTCACCTCCAGAAGACCGTCCGCAGCCAGGGCCTTCAAGCGGCGGGAGACGGCCTCACGGGCCGAGCCCGTGTACGCGGCGATCTCCTCCTGCGTGCGGTAGACCGTGTCCCCGCCGTGGCGGTCGACCTCCCCCACAAGGAAGGCGGCCAGGCGCGCATCCAGGGAATGGAAAAGGATCCCGCGGAAGGCGCTCATCACGTCGGAAAAGCGGAGGACGGCGGCGCGGAGCATATAGCTCTCGGCATGGGGGCAGCGGCGGCACAGCTCGGCAAAGGGGGCGGTGGCAAAAACCGTTGCCTCGGTGCGGCTCTCGGCCTCCATCGTCACGGGGAAGGTCACAGCATCGACAAGGCAGGGGGCGGACAGCGGGCAGAAATCCCCCGCCGCCAGGCGGTAAAGCGTGACCTCGCGCCCCTCCTCGGAGAGCATATACGCGCGCACGCGGCCGCGGAGCACAAGGAGGGGCCCCGTGCAGACCCCGTCTCCCGCGTGGATCACCTCGCCCACCTCAAAGGTGCGGGTGACCGCCCCCTCCGTCAGCAGGGCGCGCTCTTCCTCGCCAAGCTCCTTGTAAAAGGGGAAGATCTCGGCAAGCTCCCGTCTTTCGTTCATGGCGCGTCCTCCTTTTTGAGAATTTCTATCAATAGTATACCATATTCGGCGCCAAATTGCAAGGGCGCTCACAAAAAATCGGAGTCAACATGAAAAACGTTATCATTATCGGCCGTGGCCCTGCGGGGGTCTCGGCCTCGCTCTACACCGTGCGGGCGGGCTTTCCCACCCTGGTCATCGGTAAGGACGGCGGCGCCCTTGACCGCGCCGAGCGCGTGGAGAACTATTACGGTGTTCCTCCCACCTCGGGAAGGGAGCTCGGTGAGGCCGCGCGAAAGCATGCCGAGGCGCTCGGCGTTTCCTTCCTTAGTGCCGAGGTCACGTCGCTTGAATTTGACGGCGTTACCTACAAAATCAAGGCAAGCGGTAAAGAATACTTGTCAAACGGCGTGATTCTGGCCACAGGGGCAGAGCGGCGCCTGCCGCCCATTGAGGGCGCCCGTGAGTACCTTGGTAGCGGCGTCAGCCAGTGCGCGGTGTGCGATTCCTTTGCCGCCCGCGGCCGCCGTGCCGCGGTGATCGGGGCGGGGGAATTCGCCCTTGAGGAGGCCGCGGTGCTTCTCGGCGTTGCCAAGAGCGTTGTGCTGTGTACGGACGGAGCGCCCCCGCCCGCCTCACTCCCTGCGGGGCTCTCGGTCAGGGAGGAGCGCGTGGCGGCCATCCGTGGGGCGGGCGGCCGCGTGAGTGGGATCGACTTCCGTCAGGGGGAGCCGCTGGACGCCGACGTCGTCTTTCTTGCCGAGGGGACGGTGGGCGCCGCCGCCCTGGCGCTCCGCCTTGGGCTTCCCACGGAGGGCGGGCGCATCGTCACGGGGGAGGACGGCAGGACCGCCCTACCGCGCCTCTATGCGGCGGGGGACGTCACGGGCCCTCCGTTTCAGATCTCCCTCGCGGTTGCCGCGGGCGCCCGCGCGGGCCTTGCGCTTTCCCTCGAGCTTAGAAAATAAAAAAGACGGAGCGTTGCTCCGTCTTTTTTATACCTTACCGCTTTGAGGTGACCTTTTGCTCGTAGCGCTTCACCTCGTCCAGCCACGTGGGCCCCACAGGGCAGCCCGCGCTGAGGCAGAGGTAGTCCCACACCGCCGCCGCGGGCAGGCGGGAGAATTCCTCGGTAAGAGCCAGGCGTGCCGTCAGGTCGCCCTCCCGCTCCGCCTTTTGCAGGAGAGGATAGGGCTCAAGGAGGGCCGAAAGCAGAGCGTACCCCGCCGCGCGGAGGCCGATGGCCCATGCCGCCAAACGGTGAATGGAGGCATCGAAATAGTCAAGACTCATAAAGAAGCTGTCGCTGTCAATGAGGCCCGCCCGCACGACCTCGCGCATCGTGGCGGTCAGCTCGCTCCCGCCGATCAGCACGTGGTCGCTGTCCCAGCGCACCCCACGCGAGAGGTGGAGAAGGAGGGTGGGGAGCGAGCGCGCGGCGGCGGTCAGCTTATCCGATACCTCCTCGGTCGGGTGGTAGTGGCCGCTGTCCATGCAAAGCCCCACGCCGTGCGTAGCGGCATAGCCGTAGTAGAATTCATGCGAGCCAACGGTGTAGCTCTCCACCCCCACGGCAAAGAGCTTGCCCTCCAGGGTGTCGCGCAGGTGGTCTTTTTCGTACCGCTTTTCAAAAATGCGGTCGAGCGACTCCTCAAGAAGATCGCGGTAGAGGCGGCGGTCGGCGGGCAGGTCCTTCATGCCGTCGGGGATCCAGAGGTTGTTGATGCAGGGCGTGCCCAGCTCACGGCCAAGCTCCGCGGCGATCGCGCGCCCGCCGATCCCCGCCTTGACCCAATAGTCACGCACCGCGGCCTCGGGGGAGGAGAGCGTGAGCCCGTCTCTTACCATGGCGTGGTTGAAGTAGGTGACGTTAAAGTCCATGCCGTAGCCGCGCTCCTTGGCCCAGGCAAGCCATTTGGAAAAGTCGGCGGCGGTCACCTC
>JAFQWT010000128.1 GCA_017407375.1 Clostridia bacterium | reverse complement strand
GTGGACCGCCACGGTGCCGTGGGTGGCATCCACAGCCACGGGGTCCCCCGTGCTTATGAGGCGCGTGGCGCCCTTGGCATTGACCACGGTGGGCAGGCAGTATTCCCTGGCGACCACGGCGCCGTGGGAGAGGGGACTGCCGACCTCGGTGACCAGCGCCGAGATGATCGAATAATAGGGCGACCAGCCGATGTCGGTAAAGGCGGCCACCATGACCTCGCCCTTTTCGAGGCACTCGGCATCCTCCACGGTGCGGACGATGCGCGCGCGGCCAAAGACCAGCCCCCGCGAGACGGGAACGCCGTGGATGGCGCCGCCGTCATGGCTAAGCTCGGGCTCCGTGGGCTGCGGCTTGCCGACCGAAACGTCGGGATAGACGAGCTCCTCGGCCTCGGGGAAGATGGCGCGGCGGGAAAGCGCCAGGCGGGAAAGGGCGCGCTCCCCTGCCAGAAGGCGGCCAAGCTCCCCGTGAGTGAGGAAATAGATGGCGTCCTCATCGGGAAGGAGGCCGTCTGCCACCAGGCGGGTGGCCAGGAGGCGGTACTGCTCCTTGAACTTATCAATGACGCGAATGATGCGCGACTTGGAGTATTCGCGCTCAAGGACCGCGCGGCGGGCGTTCTTTGAGATCCACTTGAGGGCGCTGCGGCGGCTTGGCTTGAAGGGGGCAAAGAGGGTGTCGGGATCGAAGGGGGCGTGCTTTTCGGCGCTTACCTTGCCCGAAAGCACGGTGCGGAGGTTGCGCAGGAGCGCGGGCTCGTCATCCTTCCAGCCGCAGTTACGCAGCTCGGCCTCCTTGATCGAGCGGTGGCCGTGCTTTGATAGGAAGTCGAGGTACAGCTCGTGCGCTTCCCCGCCGGCCTCATCGTGAAGGAGGGCCAAAAGCTCCCCGTCGGAGAGGGTGGCGGCCGCGGGGCAGTACGCCAAAAGGGCCGTGGCAATGGCCGAGAGCGAGGCAAGGATATCGGCGCTCTCGATCCCCTCGATGTCCGAGAGAATGGTGGCGACAAAGGCCTGGTACTCGGCCTTCTCGGAAAACTCGCTCGACAGCGTCATAAAGAGGGCGCTGTTCATCGAGCCCGAGAAGCTTGAGCAAACGTAGTGGTGGGTCAGCACCTCGTTGAGGGCGGGCAGGCGGCGGTCGATCTCACGGTAAAGCTCCTTTGCCGTCTCGGTCGCATCGAAGGTGAGGGTGGAGGCCACACGCTCCGAGGCGGCCTTGGCGCTCTTGGAGGAGAAGAGAAAGCGCGCAAAGCGGATGCAGTTGAAAAGACGGATGAAGAGCGAGCGGTGCTTTCCCTCGGGCGGGGGGCAGGGCTCGTAATACTCGCCCATGATCGACACGTTCATGGCCGAGGGGGTGGCTAAGATCACGTGATGCGACATCTCGTGGATCCTTGACATATCGAAAAAGAGGTGATAGCCGAGCGGGACGATGATCGAGAAGGGGGGCATATCGTCCGCATGCTTCAGGCAGCCCACCTTGCGGAGCATATCGCGGATGCCGTAATCAATGGCAAGGACGCTGGTGGAAAGTGAGAGGGGGGTAACGGCGCCGGGGAGCATCTCCCCAACATTGCGGCTGGTGAAGAGGTGTCCGTCAAGCGGCTCCTTGGGGTCAAACTCAAAGAGGTCGGCGCCCGCATCCGCCGTAATGGGGCGGAGCTGGAGCCAGAAAAGGCGCCCCTCCCCGTCCACCGCCCATTCAAGGTCGGCATCGCTCCCAAAGGCCTCGGCAATGGCCAGCCCCTCGGTATAAAGGCGGCGGATCAGCTCCTCGGAGAGGTTGCCCTCATGCGGGCCTGCGGGAAGGGCGGCGCGGTCGAGCGAATAACGGTAGGCGCAGCTCTTGCCGCTGACAAGGTTCTCCCCGACCCCGTCCACCGACTCAATGAGGACGGCGGCGGCATCGTCGGGATCGCGGGTGAACATCACGCCCGCCCGGGCGGCGTCCACCATGGCCTCAACGACAAGGTTCATGCGGGCGGTCCTTCCGTCTAAGAAGGCCTCCGAATAGGCGGCGGCCCTTTGCGAGGTGAGCGAGGCAAGGCACCGCTCAATGGCGGTGCGGAGCCCCTCAGCGGGAACGTCCAGGCAGGTCTCGTACTGACCCGCGCTGGAAAAGTCTGCCCCGTCCTCGGTGGTGGCGCTGGAGCGGACCGAGCAGCGCTCGGCCCCCAGGGCCTTGTGGGCGGCGGCAATGGCGGCATGGTCCTCCTCGGTAAGGGCCTCAAGCTCGGTGATCACAAAGCCCTCGGCGATCGTGTAGCCCTGCTTCTTCAAAAAATCAAGGCCGCGGGCCTTACCGCCCACCAGGGCGGCATCGGCTTCTGTCAATTCTCCCAGTGCAATGATCCTCATCTCAGACCTTAAGCTCCTTTATGCTTTTTCCGTTGAAGTGGCGGGCAGTGTCACGGTTCCAGCCCATCTCGATGACACCGCGGTAGGTG
>JAFQWT010000127.1 GCA_017407375.1 Clostridia bacterium | reverse complement strand
CGTCAAGCGAGATGGTGATCTTCTCGGGCGGGATACCGACGGTGACGGTAAGCGGCGCGCTCTCCACCGCGCCGTACTCGGCGTGGAAGGTGATCTTGGCGCCGACGGGAGCCGCCGACTTTACGGTGAGAACGCCGTCCGTGAGCGTGGCGTAGTCAGCGCCCGCATCGATCACCCACGTCAGGGGGATCTCGCTGGCATTGCCGGGCTCGAGCGTTGCCGAGGCCGTGGCCGGGGCGCCGGGATCGACGTTGGTCACGCCGCCAAGCGAGATGGTGATCTTCTCGGGCGGGATGCCGACGGTGACGGTGAGAGAGTCGCTCTCCACCTCACCGATCACGGCGTGGAAGGTGATCTTAGCGCCGACGGGGGCATCGGCATTCACGGTGAGGGCGCCTGAGGTGATGGTGGCGTAGGTGCCGCCTTCATCGAATACCCAGGTGACGTCACGGTCGGTGGCGTTATCAGGAGTCAGTACGGTCGAGACCGCGGCCGAGGCGCCGGGCTCCACGTTGGTCACGCCACCCAGCGAGACCGTGATGTCCTCCAGCTTCACGCCGACGGTGTAGGAGAGCGTGTTGGAGGTGATCGAGCCGCTGGCAGCGTGCAGGGTGACCTTGGTGCCGGCGGGAGTGTTGTGGGCGATCAGAAGGACCCGGTTGACAACGCTGGCATAGGCGGCACCCTCGGTGACCTTCCACTCCACAGCGGTGAGGGTGGCTTCCTCCGGCGTTGCCGTGAGGGTCAGGGGGTAGTTGCCGCCGCGGTCAAGGATCGCGGGAGCCTGCGAGGAGATGGTGAGGGTGTTGATGGGGGTACCGACGATGATGGTGATCTCATTCGAGGAAATGGCGCCCGCCACGGCCTTCACCTTGACGGTAGCGCCGAGGGTGGCATCGCTCTTGATCTTGACCGTATCGTCACCGACGAGCTCGGCGTACTCGCTGCCCTCGGTGATCTTCCACTCATAGCTGCCGTTGGTGGCATTCAGGGGGAAGATCGTGGCGAAGAGCGCGGCCGAGCTGCCGGGGTCGATATTGCCCGAGCTGCCTAGCTTTGCCGTGATCGACTCAAGAGGATAGCCAACGGTGAAGGTCAGCACGTTCGACTCCTTGGTGGCAGACACGGCCTTGACCTTGATCAGGCTGCCCGTGGTGGCCTCGGACGAGACGGTGATGACGTTGCCGTTGATCGTGGCATAGGCGGCGCAGTCGTTGACGAATTCCAGGTGATAGGCGCCGTTGGTGGCGTTCACAGGGGCGAGGGTGACCGTGACGGTGGCCGTCTTACCCGCGAGGATGTTCTGCACATCGGCCGAGATGGTAAGATCCTCGAGAGGATAGCCGACGGTAAAGGTCAGGGTGTTCGAGGTCTTGGTACCGGAGACGGCTCTGACGGAGATCTCGGTGCCCGGGATCGCCTCGTCCGACACGGTGATGACGTTGCCGCTGATCGAGGCATAGCGGCTGCAGTCGTTCATAAACTCCAGCCGATACTCGGAGTCCACAGCATCCTCGGGGTTTTTCAGCACCGTAACGGTGGAGGTGGCGCCGGGGAGGATCTCCAGGGAGCCGGGGGCCGAGATGCTGATGCCCGAGAGGGGATAGCCGACGGTGAAGGAAAGCTCCTCGGAGCTGACCGTGCCTACCGTGGCCTTGACCTTGATGCGGGTGCCGCTGGGCGTGCCGGGCTTGACCTTCAGCACGTTGCCGACGATCTCGACAGCGCTGGCGCCCTCGGTGGCCGTAAAGGTGACCTGATCGGCGGCACCGACGGGCAGGACGGTGGCGGTCAGCACGCGCTCCTCCCCTGCGGGGAGATAGACGGCGCCACCCGCCGTGAGGGTGACCGACGTGGCGGGGACGTTCACCGTCAGGGTGATGACCTCCGAGAGGGTCGCGCCCTCCTGGGCCATCAGCTTGATCTCCGCGCCGTGGGGGGCGGTGTCAAGCACGGTAAAGGTCGCGCTCTTGTTACCCGAGCGGGTGATGTAATCGCTCCCCGAGACCACGTGGAACACGGTGCCCTCGGAGGGGAGGTCCTCCTCCCCTGCCGCCTTGAGGACGGCGCTGAGCGTTACCGTGTCACCGCGGGAAAGCTCGGTCTTATCGGCTGTGAGCACCAGGGCCCAATCCTTTTGGGGAGCCGTGGTGGTCGCGGCGGCGGTGGTGCTTCCCTCCGGCCCCGGCAGAACGTTGCCAAGGGCATCACAGGAGGCAAGGGCGATCACCGCAAGGATGAAGATGAGAGCGAGAAGCGTAGATCTCTTGAAAGAACTCTTCATGGTTTTCTCCTTTTTGGGGTTAGTATCTATGATAAACGGCCAAGGGCCGGGGTTACTGCGGATTAAAGAGGAGCTGGAGCTTGACGGTGTGAGAAACGCCCCCCGCCTCATACGTGGCGGTAAGGTGGGCAAGGCCGCTGGCCCCCTCCCTCAGGGTGAGCACCCAGCCGTCCCTTGTCACAACGCCCGACTCCACCGTGAGGGTAATATCCGAGGCCGAGACCCCCTCGGAAAGGTGAAGGACGGAGGCAAGGTCAAGCTGACGCAAGGAAACCAGATACTTGCCGTACACGGCGTCCGAGCGGTCCTCGACCCCCGCAAGCGAGGCAGGATCCAGGGCAAAGGGCGCCTCATCCCGCACGGTGACGCGGCAGGAGGCGGTCCTGCCGCCCAGGACCGTGGTCACGGTGACGGTGGCCTCACCGGGGGCTTTGGCCTTCAGCGTGCCGTGCTCCGGGTCAACGGCCAGCACGGCCTCGTTGGAGGAGGTCCACGTGACGCGCTTATCGACCGCTACCGGGGCATCGACCGCCTCCGTAAGGGTGCCAAGCGTGCCGCCGACAAACAGCGAAAGCTCACTGTGCGAGAGGGTGACGGCAAACGGCTCATCGGCCGAGACCAGGACGTTGATGGTGGCCACGCGGGAGCTGTCCTGCGTTTTTACCGTGACCACCGCTGTGCCCCAATGGACACCGGTGATCACACCGTTTTCGTCCACCGTGCAGACGTCGGTATTGCTGGAGGTGTAGCTCACCTTTTTGTTGGTGGCCAGCTCAGGATAGATGCGGATGGCGGTGGCGCGCTGCTCGCCCTGCGGGACGTCCAGCTGGACGTCCGCCGTGTAGGTCGAGCCCACGCGGTCCACAAATTCCACGCGCTCCACCGAGATGTGGTTGACAAGCGAAAGCACCCGCCCCGCAATGGCGATGACGGAGATCAGCACGATCGGTAAAAGCACAAGGATCAGTATGATGGTCTTTTTCATGATTTTTGGCTCACATTTCTATCTTATCGTAGGCAAGGTGGATCCTGAGGATCAGGGTATAGACCCGATAGACCATAAACACAAGTGAGAGCGCAATGATAATGAGATAAGGAAGCAGCACGTTCTCGACCTCGGACATCAGAATGACGATGATGCCGAGGATAAAGCCGATGATAAGGCCCGAGATGAGCGCCTTTGGGGTGGTCTTGCTCACCGTGGAGGCATCCTCGTTCCCCTGGATGCACACCGTGGGGTTTTTGATGTCGGTATCGATGCAGTAGGCGATATGGCCAATGGCGGCCAGGGCCACGGCCAGCGAGCCGAGCAGGATCTGCCACGCGGGGTAAAATACCATGGAGATCAGGGCCGTGACAATAACGGCGCCGAGCGTGAAGATCGCATTGAAGGAGAACTTGGCAAGGATCTGAGTGTAAAAGCCCACGGGGATGATCTTGGAGTTTTGGAAGTTGGCACCGTCCCGCGAGATGGCGGAGGCGGAGGAGATGTTGGAGAGCATGGCAAGGATGGCAACGACCATCACGTGCGCCCCCGCGATCATGTTTTCTCCCGCCTGCCGCACGGTGATCTCCATGAGAAGGCGGTCGTAGGAGAACACGATGAAGGGCATCAGGAGCGTGAAGAGGAAATACTCGAAAACGTCCGAGGTCGAGCGGAAAACGCAACGGAACTCCTTGATGAGCAGGGAGGAAAATTGGCTCCGCCGACGGAAGGGGGTCGCGCGGCGACCGCGCTTGACGGTTTTTTCAAGACTTGACATGGCCGTCTTGAAGAAGAAGTACCGCGTGATGAGGAAGGTGGCGACGGCCACGGCCGAAAGCAGAAGCAGAAATGCCGCGAAGTAATACCAACGCGAAAAGCTGAGCATGGCGCAGGCCAGCTGGTAGTAGACGGGAATGGAGGCCCCCACCGAGGCAATGACGGCATCGATGCGCGCAACCGTTGCCAGCTGATCCTTGGTAACGTCAAACTCCCCCACCACACTGCCGATCAGCATAAGATAGCCCCAAAGGCAGGCGGCGACCAGAAGAAAGATCGAAAGAATGGAGAGGACGGTGTGCTTTTTGAGAAAGCGAATGACGCGCATCAGGGGCACGCTGAGGAAGGCCGCCAGGATGATGGGCAGGATCGGCAAAAGGAGGAGCATCAGGGGGATGGACAGGTAGTAGGAAAGCCCCATCCCGTGATGGGAGCTGAGACCAATGCCCACAAAAAGCGGCACGGAGATCATGGCGTTGACCGCCAGCTCGGTGATATAGATGAGGAGCAGCTTGGAAACAAAGAGCTGGTTGGGCGTTACGGGGAGGCAGACCAGAAGCTCGTTATCGTTGGAGAGGTAGAGCGTATGGACCACGGTCCCCACCGCAAAGGCCAAGGAGACCAGCTGCGTGACGGTCAAAACAAGCGAGAGAAGCTCCGCATTAACCGAAAAGCCGAGGATAAAGACGCGCGGCAGCACCAGCACCGCCACCAGCGTGGCAAGGAGGAGGGCGGCGGCCGCCTTGGCGATGGCCGGCACCATGGTCCTTGGCGTGGCGGTCTTGAGGATGTCCGACCTGTTGTCGATCTGGAGCCGCAGAAGGCGAAGGGCGGTCCTCATGTCAGCTCCTCTTCCACGTCACCGATGACGCCCATGAAGATCTCCTCGAGCGACTCGCCGTTTTTCTTCAGCTCATGAAGGTCGTAGACGCCCTGAAGTCTTCCGCCCTTGATGATGCAGCAGCGGTCGCAAAGGTTTTCCACAACGTCAAGGATATGCGAGGAGAAGAAGACGGTGTTGCCCTCCGCGGCGTGCTGGCGCATGACCTTTTTCAGCTGGTACGAGCTTTGGGGGTCAAGGCCCGTGAGCGGCTCGTCAAGCACCCAGAGCTTCGGGTTGTGGACGAGCGCCGCGATCACCGAGATCTTTTGCTTCATTCCGTGGGAATAGCTTTTGATCGGGTGGTGGTAGGCCGCCCGCAGCTTAAAGACGTCAAGGAGGCGCTCGGTGCGCTCCGCGGCCTCCGCGGGATCGACGCAGTAGAGGTTGGCGATATGGTTGACGTATTCCTTCCCCGTCAGCCGCTCAAACACCGCGTGGTTATCCGAGACGTAGCCGATCTTCCGCTTCGCTGCGAGGGGGTCGGTCCTGATCGACACCCCGTCGATCAGGATATCCCCGTGCTGGAAGGGGTAGATGCCCGCCAGCGACTTGATGGTCGTCGATTTGCCGGCGCCGTTCGGCCCCAGAAAGCCGTAGATCTCCCCCGCCCGCAAGGAGAGCGAGAGGTCCTCAACGGCATTGACCTCGGATTCCCCATAGCTTTTGGTGAGGTGGCGGATGGTCAGCATATCCACAGGGGCCTCGGCCGCCTCGGCGGTGAGCATCGTATCCTCGTGTTCTATCATAGCGTACTCCGATCCGTGCGGCACGCGCACGTGGTTTTTTGAAGGGACGGTGGGGTCAGTCGATAAAGCTCTTCGGGCGGCGGGATGCCCTGCCGCTGAGCTTTTCGTAAAGCTCAATGCCCGAGCGGCGCAGGGCCAGGTGATCGTCCTCCATCTTGTAAGCCCACCGCACTATCCCGTAAAAGAGAAGGCAGAGGAGGAAGAAGCCGACGTACACGACGGAAACGATGATCGGGTAGACGATAAAGCGCCCGAAGGTAAAGTAATAGTTCTCCGCGAAGGTGAGGAAGGGGAAATAGCGGAAGGCGATATCAAGGTCGAACATATAGAAGTAGTTGACCGCCGGCGTATCGCCGCCCCGATAGCCGTTGATGATCGTACCCGTGATAAAACAAAAAAGGAAGTACGCCGTAAACCCGAGAAAGAGGGGGCGGAGCGAGCGGAGGTCCACACGGCGGAAGATGCGCAGTCCCGCCAGGAGTGCGGGGATCACAAGGACGAGGGTGTGCTCATAAAGGAAGTGCACGTTGTGGAAGCTGGCCCCACCGGAGCCGAAGTCCGGACCCAAAAGGGCGATGATGGTGCCCACAGTGTTGGCAAGGAAGGTGAAGTGGAAGAATTTTTCCCACTTAAAGACGATAGCGATAAGGAAGAAGTAGGAGGCGATGTTGCAAAGCTGGAACGGCAGGCGCCGCAGCGTGATGCCCGTAAGGTAGAGGGAATTGTAATGGAAGAACAGCGCCAGAACGAGAAAGAGGCAAAGCGCATACCGCTCACCGTACGGGCGGAAGCGGAAGAGGTAGTAGAGCCCCAGTGCCATAAAAAACGTGACACCGAGCCAGACGAGGTGGTAGGTCGAGAACGATGGCGGCTTGGTCTGCACGTAGCCAAGGAGTGCCTGGGGGGCGTAGCACGGCATCACCGTGACCGCAACGCCCGCCGTGCCGAGGAGGAAGTTCCTCCACTCGGTGAAGGATGCCACGCGGAGCACGTGCCGCTCACTCACGTGGAGGAGGATCGGCAGAGCTACGGCAAGCGCCAGCTCAAGGACAAAGTAGGCCGCCCGCCAGCCGTAGCTCCAGTGGAAGCCCGCGGCCGCGGTGTCCGTGAAGTACGCCATGAAGTCGTCAAAGAAGAAGACGGAGGCGACGGCAAAGGGGAGCGTGACGTACCCCGCAATGTTGCGAAGAGTCCTTGAACGCGTAAAGGCCGCCGCGGGAAGGACGGAGTAGGCGGAGAAGTATCCCCACCGAAGAATGATCTGCAAGGTGTCGCGCCGATCGTAATACGTCTCGTAGAGCCAGCCGCCGTCGATCACAAGGTAGATCGAATCGGCCAGCCACTGACGGAAGAAGCCGATGGCGCAGAACGCGATCACCAGTGCCTTGATAAGACGGGAGCGGGCCGCTCCCTCACGCTTTGTGAGGAGGAGCACAGCGGCGATCAAGGCGCCCGCCGCGCCGAACGTGATAAGCTGAAGCATAGAATTTCCACCTTTGGTAAGCACAGCGGCCGCGCCGCCTCCCGAAGCGGAGGTCAGCGGCGGGTCTATGCCGAATGGTGCATCGGACAGCGCCCGACACAAGTTTCCTAAATATTATATATGACTATATGTGATACGTGAAGTATAGTACCTCTCCGACAAAAAGTCAAGAATATTTGCCTTTTTTACGCTCATTTCCGCTGTCTCCGTATCGTAGAGTGCCAATTTTTTCATTTTCAGGTCGAAAAACCTATTTTGGGTCGCAGAGAAGCCAAAAGTTGACTCTCCTCTGCGTAGAGTGTATTGTATTGTTTACAAAATATCGCTTTTTTTAGCGTTTTTTCTGTTTTTCGTCAATATTGGTGCGCATCGGCCAAAAGGGGGGCATTAAGGGCATTTTGCCGTCCTCAAAGCGCTCGTATACCCCCTCAGCGCTCCTTAAAAAGCATAAGAAAGCCCCGTGACGCGCCTGCATAAGCAGATACGCCACGGGGTGTCCTTCTCTCTTAAAGAGTGGCGGCGGGGGGATGGAGGCGCGGGCGGGGACACGGGGGGGAGAGAAAATTTATGATTTTCTCGTGGCGTCCCCCTCCTTATGTTGGCCTGCGGTTCGCCTCCAACCGTTCAAATTCCATATTGTGCAAACTTAAATATGCCGCACGTTCTGCATTCAGCAAGCGAATATCCAACTGAACTTCGGCCGATAGCCCCAACCTCGTTTTATCCGCATCCGAAATGCTTTTTGAGATTTTTATCTTTCCATCCGTAGTATCAAAGGTTATTAAGTGTCGATCAAACAGTTTGTCGTGATTGCAACACAGCAATAACCCGTTATTACTGTTGGCCTTTTCGGCAGCATTGGACTGCGCCGCGGGCTTAATATGACTACCAACCAAGAGATCAGGCGTTTCCATGCCACAAACTGCACATCTTCTGCACTGACCAACCATCAGATTGTGTTTGAACATTTTTTGTAATGCGCCGTTCCGAACCACAGCTTCTACCAAAACAGTTCCTTCAATGCCGTACTTTCTTAGCACCGCATCAAAATCAAGCAAAACCGCTCCATCTTTTTCAATAGCTTTCTGCACTTCGCGCTCAGAATATGCCATTTCCGAAGCAGCAATATTTATTTTTTGGGGCCAAAATCTCAAAGTTTGGCCTTCATATGTTAGCATACCAAAAAGCTCACAAAGTTGCAGTAAACTAGGAACTCGATTTCGAGAAGTCGGAGTTCTCGAATCTCGATTAAGGGGAGCCGCTTCATCGGAATACTCAGTTTTGACACACTCAAAGAAGTCATCCTTGAAGATTTCGGGATCGTAATAAAGGAATCCTTTTTCATTGAGAAATTCTCGCAAAATTTGAAAAGGAACAGAGGTAACAAACAGACGAAGTAATTCATCATACAAGTCAGAATGGCAATCATGGATTTCGCGCGTAACGCTCGCAATTCCTTTGGCATCGGTCTTTTCACTGAATCTTGTGTAATTTCTGCTTAAGAGTGCATATATTCGCTTCCCTCTATCGGAGAGTAGAAGTTCAGTTTTATCGGCTACATCTGAACCTTTATAAACCAATTCTAAACCTATCATGAACTCTGTCGTCCAAGCATAGCCAATCCTTTCACTAAAATCAAGCGACCGATATCCATTTTTATGGAACAATTTTCCGCTTCCCGCCTCAAAGATGTAATTTAGTATGCGTCCAACCGGAGCAGGCGCAGAGAGCAAATTTTTGAACTCAAGGTTCCTTTCTTCTATTGCAAAATGTTTCATTTTTTCACCTTTCTTTGATTGTTTTTAATGTAAAAGCAATTGACAAATGATTGTTTTTAGTGTAAAATGGGTGAGGAGGTGTGCTATGAGCAAAACCGAAATGATTAATTATTTGAATAAGATTCGCCCCTTTCTAAACTTAAAAGCGGTTTGCGAAAACTACAACGATTACGCCCCCGACAACCCACTCGACTATAACAACCTTCGCGTAGTACTGAATGGAATATCCCCCACACGAGTAAGTAAAGAAAAACTTCTCTGTTTTGTCATGTACATAAAAAATGTTCTTTTGAAAAACGTATTTGACTTTGGAAATAATTATGAAGACGAGCAGGACACAAAAAAAGATGTGGCCAAAATCATTGAGATGCACTGCAAAGCCCTATCCGTGACGCTCATCAAGGAGATTACCGATGAAGTTTGAGATTAATCAAAATAGCAGTTTCAAAAAAAAGTTGGATGATGCAAAAGGTGAAGAGCGGCTAGGGATTCATTCTTTTCACCGATATTATGGCAAGTTAATTCCAGCGATACCAGCAGTAGCAATAGAAGAATTTACTGTTCCCGGCGAAATTGTTTTCGATCCTTTCTCGGGATCAGGAACCACAGCGGTTGAAGCCATAACGAGGGGGCGAAAATTTGTAGGATTTGAAATTAACCCTTTAGCACAAAAAATAGCTTCCACAAAAACAAAAAAACTAAATCCATTGCTTTTGAATCGGTTTAACGAAGAAATCCTTCGTCTCTTAAAAAGCAAAAACTATATTATCACCGAAGCGGATTATCCTTATGTATTAAACAGGGAGCATTGGTTCAAAGATTTTGTTCAACTCGATCTAATTAGAATCAAAAAAGCCGTCGAAGATTTTTTTGATAACCGTTCTCCGGCGGATGAAATAGTCGCAGAAGATTACAAGAATTTCTATTTTATGACTATTTCTGCTATTCTGCGCAACGTCAGCAATGCCGATACTATGCATGTGTTCCCAGGTATAAGTAAACGGATGCGCGCATTAGAGGCCGAAGGAAAAATTCATATTGATGTCATCGCCTCCTTTGAGAGGGCCATCAAAAAACGGGTTTCCTATTATGAGGAGGCAAATATATCCGAAGACGCCGAAATCATTCTCGCCGATAGCACTCAATATGATGTTACCGATTTAGAAAACACTGTAAGTCTCATCGTAACAAACCCACCGTACATTTCCTCGGTAAGGTATATTGAAACTTTGAAGTTGGAGATGTATTGGATGGAGTACATCAAGAGCAGCACTGAATATTCCGCCTTAGCGCATCAAATGTTGGGGAACGATATGTTGCGAAAAGCTGAATACGCTTCATATGAATTAACCGGTTACGATGAAATCGATGCACAAATCGCCAGCATAGCAGCTCTTGACCGCAAAAGCGCAAAGATAATCAGTGAATTTTTCATTCAAATGGAGAAAGTGCTTTCGAAAATGAGCCTTGTACTGAAAACAGGAGGCAAAGCCGTTGTAAAAATTTCCGACAGCAAAATCAAAAAAACAAAAATTGAAACAGGTAGATTCATGTCGATAATTGCGAAAAAATACGGTCTGATACTACACGATGTTTTTCTTGACGAAATAAACAACAATAGTCGCTCTCTTACAACGGCGCGCAACACATATAGCGACATCATCACACACGACTATATAATAATTTGGGAGAAGCAATGATGGACACTATCGATACCATAAGATACATGGGTGTAAAAACTGCGCTCCTGGATAAAATCGTCCCCGCTATTCAACGAGTAACACCAACGGATGGTACTGTCCTAGATATAATGGCTGGCACAAATTCAGTAGCATATGCGTTAAAACGTTACTTTACTGTTTACACCAACGATGTCCAAGAATATAGTCGAACTATCAGCAACGCTATCATTGTTAATCAAAAAGACTTCATTGATTCAAAAACTGCAAAGCTTGATTTGTTTACCAATTACTCTTTTAATATCAAGGAAAAACATTATCATTTTTTTGAAGAAACATACAGCGGCACATATTTTTCACAGCACCAATGTGCTGATATTGACTCTATCCGTTATGCAATAGAGCAAGTTTCGAACGATAACAAAAAGAACCTCTACCTATTGGCCCTTATGGCGGCAATGTGCAAGGTGCAATCAACCCCTGGACATTTTGCACAATACATGCCAGCTGAACACAGAAGAATAATACCGCTACAGAAAATGCAATTATTAAACGAATTCTATGACAAATGCGATAATTACTCAAACATAATTATAACGGGCACAGAAAACAAAGCATTTTGCGGTGATTATAATGATCTGTTATCTAGCAATGATATGTATGCCGTTGATACCATCTATTTAGATAGCCCTTACTCGCAAGAGCAATATTCCCGTTTTTATCATATCCTTGAAACAATGGTCAAATATGACTCGCCGAAAGTATTTTATAAAGCAAAATATCGAGGTGACCGTTTTATGAGCAATTTTTGTTACAAGAGCAAAGTAAAAAACGAATTTCGAAAAATAATCAATTTCTGCTGTACTAATCACAAAAATCTTGTTATCAGTTATTCAACCAATGGAGTTTTTTCAGTCGATAATCTGATTTCTTTGTGCGGCAATAGTTTTGATTCTACCAAAGTTGAATATATTGATTATGCACATTCCACACAGGGAAAGGGGTTAACCAAGGTTAAGGAAGTTCTTCTTTCGTGCTCATGTAAATGATATATAAAGGCGACTGCTCCGCAGTTGCCTTTATATTTTTATTCCCATTTTCTAAAATATACAACACAGCCTTTCTTCTTGACTTATACGAAAAATTGACCTAAAAGATCCAATTTGGCATACCCATATTGCCATATATCAATACACCCAACCGGAAACAGTCATCATGGAACCAATCCTTCGATTTTTTAATGACTTTTCACCTGAATTAAGTGATGCTTTGCTTCCCTATTATAGCACAGACAGCTGCCCGTTGCAAGGGCGAGTCAAAAAAGTGACGAAGGGACGGCGAGGAGTGGCCGTGAGGAAGTGTGGCAGATGCGGCAGCGAGTGCGGGTATAGCAGGCAGGCGGGCGTGGAGCGACGGGGTGGTGCAAAAAGAAAAAGGAGCTTGCGCTCCTTTTTCTTTTTTACTTGTAGTCGCGGCCGAGGGCCAGCGCCTTGACGTTGAGCGCCTTGAGCGCTTCCTTCTTCGGGGGGACCAGCTTATCGACCACGCCCTCGGTGCCCTCAAAGGAGAGCTCAGGGTGGTGGGCCAGCAGGTGGCCGACGATGATCATGTTGGCCAGCGAGGAGATACCCTCATCCTTCGCCATCTGGGTGGCGGGGATGTAGAACACCTCAACGTCGGTGCGCTCGACCTTCACGTCGATGAGCGAGGAGTCCACGTAGATCTGGCCGCCGGGGGCGACGGCATCCACGTACTTGAGAAGCGAGGGGGCGTTCATAGCGATAAGAACGTCGGGCGTGGTGATGATGGGCGAGCCAACGGGCGAATCCGAGAGGATAACGCTGCAGTTGGCGGTGCCGCCACGCATCTCGGGGCCGTAGGAGGGGAGCCAGGATACCTGGAGCTCCTCAACAAGGCCCTTATAGGCGAGGAACTTACCGGAGAACAGGATGCCCTGTCCACCGAAGCCGGCAAAAAGAATCTGTGTCGTCTTCATCTTACTTCTCCTCCTCGGCAGCGCTTCTGTCCTTGTAAACGCCGATCGGGTAGAAGGGCAGCATATCGCTCTCCACCCACTCGAGCGCCTTCTCCGGCGTCATACCCCAGTTGGTGGGGCAGGCAGAGACGACCTCAACGAGCGAGAAGCCCTTGCCCGCGATCTGGTTCTCAAACGCCTTCTTGATGGCCTTCTTGGCGTTTCTCACGTTTTTGACGTTATTGACCGCCACGCGCGCCACGTACTCGGGGCCCTCAAGGGTCGCCAGCATCTCGCTGACGCGGATCGGCCAGCCGCAATGCTTGACGTCACGGCCGTAGGGCGAGGTCTGCGTGACCTGTCCGGGAAGACTTGTAGGGGCCATCTGACCGCCCGTCATACCGTAGATGGCGTTGTTAACGAAGATCACGGTAATGTTCTCGTTTCTTGCGGCCGAGTGGACGGTCTCCGCCATGCCGATGGAGGCAAGGTCGCCATCCCCCTGGTAGGTGAACACGACGTTGTCGGGGCGGCAACGCTTGATGCCGGTCGCCACCGCGGGAGCACGGCCATGGGCCGCCTCGATCATATCGCAGGCGAAGTAATCGTACGCCATAACGGCGCAGCCAACGGGGGCAACGCCAATGGCCTTGCCGACGATGCCCAGCTCATCCATGACCTCCGCCACCAGACGGTGGATGATGCCGTGGGGGCAGCCGGGGCAGTAGTTGGTGATGGCGTCGGTGAGCGAGTGCGGGCGGGTGGCGCGGATGGTCTCACCCTCTGCGATCTGCGAGCCGATGCGCTCGGCCAGGTAATCGGGCATGGTGATGGTGGCTGCCATGTTACTCGCCTCCCTTCAGCTGTGCGTCAAGGCGCTCGATCTGCT
>JAFQWT010000009.1 GCA_017407375.1 Clostridia bacterium | reverse complement strand
CCCAGAGCGCTGTCATTGTGGACATCGGCGCCTTCCGTACCGACATTCTCACCGTGTGCCACGGCAGGATCTTCTACAAAAGGACCATAGCGGCGGCAGGGAAGAACTTCGACCTTGCGGTAGCGCGGTATCTTTACGATAAGCACAAGGTCAAGATCTCCGAGGAAACGGCAGAGCAGGTGAAGATCAAGGTCGGCACCGTGTGGGGCGGCAATGAGAAAAAATGCCTTGACGTCCGCGGCAGAGACGTGACCAATGGCGATTACTGCACCGTGCGCATCTCCTCGGAGGAGATGTTTGCGGCGCTTGAGGAGCCGATGGCCGCCCTCATCGAGGGGGTCTGTGATGCCATCACCAAGATCCCGCCCGACTGTGTCAATGCCGTGTTTGACACGGGGATCCTGCTTTCGGGAGGCGGATGCCTCCTTGACGGGATCGATAAGATGATAAGCGGTGTTACGGGTGTTGTCGTTACCCGTCTTTCCGACCCTGCCAATACGGTGGCGCGGGGGCTTTCCGCCCTCCTTGAAAGCGTTGCCGAGCCAAAGACGGCAGGGACCCTGAACATTTCACGCTACGTTATGAAAATGGCGGCAGAGCCGCAGAGAGGATAAGTTATGAATCAGAAGTTTGTCCGCATTATGGCCCTGGTGCTTGCCATTCTGATGGTCGGTGGCGCCGCCACGGCGATCCTTTACTCGATCCTTTGAGAAAAAGAACCGATGCCAAAGGGCATCGGTTCTTTTTTATTTTCTTTCGAGGTGATAGACCGTTGTGTGATCGTAGGTCTCTCCGGCACGCAGGATCCCCTCGCCGCGGTTCGGGCCGTTCGGCTCGGACTGCGATTCTAAGCAAAAGGCGGTGTGCTTTTTCTTGGGGACCCCCCCGCGGAAGGCGGGGCCACCCTCCATGGCGCAGGCGGTGTACAGCTGTAAGCAGGGTTGGGTCGTGTAGAGCGTGAGGGAGAGCTCCTCATTCTCCACGATCGCCGCCAGGGAGGGAGTGTGGTCCTCGGCGATCTTCTTGAGAATGAAGTTATTGTCAAAGCCGCTCGGCTTATCTCCGATCCGCCTCCCGGAACGGAGGTCGAATTCGGTCCCCTCCACAAGGGGACGCTCCCCCGTGGGGATCAGGGCGTTATCGACGGCGGTATAGCGGTCGGCCAGGACCGTCGCGCGGCAGTCAAGGACCGGGGTACCGACACCGCCGAGGTTGAAATAGGCGTGGTTGGTAAGACTCAGGGGGGTATCGGCATCGGTCGTGGCTACGTAACGGATGGAAAGCGAGGCGCCGTCCAGCGTGTAGGTCACCCGAAGGGAAAGGTTGCCGGGGTACCCCTCCTCTCCGTCGGGGCTGAAAAGCGAGAGACAAAGCTCGGTGTCCTTGGCGCGCACAACGTCAAAAACGCGGCGGGAAAAGCCGAGCGCCCCGCCGTGGAGACTGTTTTCTCCCTCATTGGCGGTGACGTGGTAGGTCTTACCGTTCAGGTCAAAGCGCGCCGCGGCTATGCGGTTGGCATACCGTCCGACAAGGGCACCCTGGTAGGTCGTGTCGGTCAGGTAATCCTCAAGGGTGTCAAAGCCGCAAACGATATTGCGCCCCTGAAAGATATAGTCGGTGATGATGCCGCCAAGGGTTAAAATGCGGACCTCGCAGGAGTCACTCCTTAAGGTGTATTGCAGGATCTCGGTGCCGTCGGCAAGGTATCCAAAGCTTGTGGTCTTCATATAGGGCTCCTTTCGGAAATCAAACGTCGTAGTCGGGCGGGGTGGCCTCATGCTCCCTCCAAAGGCGCTTGGTGCGTGCGGAGGCCAGGAGCACCGTGTCTACGGCCAGCGCGGCGGAAAAGACGAGGGGGAGGATCCAGAAGCCCGCAAAAAGGGGAATGTAAAAGGCGGTGCCGCCGTACCCCGGCTGCATATCCACGCGCTCGTTATACTGCGAGAGCAGGGTGTAGGCAAAGGAGGTAAGAGCGCTGAGGACGGCAAACACAAGGCAGAGGACGTTCTTTTTTCTTTCCTCCTGTCCCTCCCGTGCCTGCTGGCGTCCCTCGTAGGTATCGGGGGATAGGGTGGGCTTGCCCTTTTGCCCAAGGTCGATAAGCGCAAGACCCAAAAGGATGAAGCAGGCAAGAAACAAAAGCTCGGAAAGTGCCGAAAGCAAAAGGACGGGCAGGTAGGCCGCGGCCGCCTCGGGGTTTTGATAATAGCCCATAGGGAAACGGGTGAGGTCGGCCAAGGTGAAGGTGGCAAAGAAGCGGCTGCGGAAATGGGTAAAGAGGATCGTCGTGACAAAATAGGAAGCCGTCACGGAAAGCATGGGGATCCTCCGCTTTTCTGTGGTAAAGAAAAGGAGGACCGCAAGGGCGAGAAAGAGTCCGGCACCGAGGTAGGTTGGGGGGACAGGGGTGTTGTCAAACACAAGGTCCACCGAAAAGACAACGGCGGCGGCAAAGAGGAAGAAGGGGAGCGAAAGGCGCAGGCGGCGGCTCTCCCGCTGGGGCAGATCCTCGCAGTAGGGAGAGACGAGGTCCTTTACCCCCTTGTCCCTTGCCAGGGAATTGAAGTAGGGTAGCGTGTAGCCCAGCCAAACGATGCCGAGAATGAGGCAAAGCACAAAGGCGATCGAAAGGAGAAATACGTACTGCGTGGTGGTGACGGTAAAGCCCTTGCCCGTCAGGGGGTCATAGCTCGGGAGGAAGGCAAAATCGGGGAGGGTGGAGAGGACGGCCTTCGCCGTGATGAAGAGGAAGGTCATTGTGCGGATGCTGTCCACACCGCCGCGCAGGCGCTCGGCACGGAGGGCCGCGGGGCAGTCAAAGCGCTCCCCAAGATAGAAGAGCCCCTCAAATAGATTTTGAAAGGCGGGGTAGAGGAAGACAAGCTCCAAAATGGCAAACACCAGGGAAAAGAGCGTGATCGTCACACGCTCCGAGGCGAGCGTAAGCATCAGGAACAGCGCGGGGAGCTTCAGGAGAGTAATGTAAAAGAGCTTGCGGAAGGCATCGGCCGCCGCTGCCATGTAGGGGACAAAGGAAACAAGATGCCTAAGGGCGTAGAGGATAAAGAGATAGCCGATGAAATCGGGCAAGACGTCCACAGTGGAGACGTTGGGGTTAAAAAGGAAGCACGCCGCCACCGAAAGGGCAGCCGCGGGAAATACCTTGCGCTTTGACATCACTTTTTGTCCTTTCTTTTCTTTTTCCTTTCGGCACGGTAGCGCCGCTGCTCGGCCATGTCGCGGGCGCCTTTTTCCTGTAGTTCGTCAAATTTCGCATTCAGGCGGCGGAGCCCGGGGATCGAGAGACCTCCCGTTTCCATGCTGAGGTCCTCGGGCAGGCAGATCCACATATAGAAATTGTAGATCATCTTAAGGTTGAGAAATCCAATGACGATTCCCAGAAGAAGAACGACGATGTTGTAGCGGACAAGAAAGACGGCGGAGCTTTCACCGTAATTGAACTGTCCGGCCAGGAAAAGAACGTAATAGACCGTGGTAAAAATGCGGTTGCGGAAGGCCTGTACCTCCAGAAGGCGCACCTCGGTCTCTGCGGCCAGCGCCTGCAGGCCGCGGAAGAGAAGATAGAAGAAAACAAGCTCAAGGG
The DNA here is from genome assembly GCA_017407375.1 of Clostridia bacterium. Lineage (GTDB taxonomy): Bacteria > Bacillota > Clostridia > Oscillospirales > CAG-272 > UBA1740. The sequence continues at coordinate 3,527 of JAFQWT010000009.1, read as the reverse complement.
CATACAACGCCAGGGGAATAAGGCGGAATAACAGCTCCTCCTCGTTTTTGGGAAGGAGGGAAAAAAGGCGCGCCATCTCCAAAAGGAGGTAGCCCCCTCCCAGGACCGCCGTGGGGATAAGGAGATGATGGGCGCTCCGCAGGGGGCGGTTGTAAACGGCAAGGCGCGTTGTGGCAAGGAGCATGACAAGATAGCCAAGGATCTTTGTGAACCCCGGATATACGAGAGTATTCAGATTTATGAGATATCCGAAAACAAGGATTCCAAAGCCCATATCCTACTCCGTCATTCGCTGTCGGCCATAGCGGCGCCGCAGCATTTTTTGTACTTCTTACCGCTGCCGCACGGGCAGGGGTCGTTGCGCCCCACCTTGGTCGCCTGGGCGGCGGCGGTGGGCTTTTTCGGCATTTTGCCGCCCTCAAAGCCCTCGGTCAGCTGGTGGGCCACCTCGCGGCGGACCATCGGCTGCTCCTTCGGTCTTGCGGAAAGGAGCATACGCACCGTGCGGTCACGGATATCATCGATCATCTCGCCGAACATATCGTTGCCCACAATGCGGAACTCATTGATGGGATTTCTTTGTGCGTAGGCGTTCAGCCCGACCGAGCCCTTCAGCTCCTCCATGGCCTCCAGATGCTCCATCCACAAGGTGTCAACGTTGCGCAAAAGGATCACGCGCTCCACCTCACGGAGACCATCCTCGCCAAAGAGAACGGCCTTTTCCTTGTAGAGCTCGTTCGCTCGGGACAGGAGCTCCGCCTCGATCTCCTCCGCCGAGGGGATGTCCTCGGCGGAGGCATAGCGGAAGGAGTCCTGGGTTGTCAAAAGCCCAAGGAAGCGCTGGCGCAGGGCGTCAAGATTCCAGTCGGTCGCATTCCCCGTGCAGGCGGCGGCCACCGCATCCGCGATAGTGCCCTCCAGCATATCGGACATGGTCCTTGAGAGGTCGGCGCCGTCAAGCACCTCACCGCGCTGCTTGTAGATCAGCTGGCGCTGCTGGTTCATCACGTCATCGTAGGTGAGGACGTTCTTTCGTCTGGCAAAGTTATGCGCCTCAATGCTCTTTTGCGCCCGCTCAATGGAATTTGAAAGGATGCCGGCGGAAATGGGGGTGTCCTCCCCCAGCCCAAGGCGCATAACGCTATTGGCAATGAACTCACTGCGGCTGCCAAAAAGGCGCATCAGGTCATCGTCCAGCGCCAGGAAAAAGCGGGATTCGCCGGGGTCGCCCTGGCGGCCGCTGCGGCCGCGGAGCTGGTTGTCGATACGGCGGCTCTCGTGGCGCTCGGTGCCAAGGATAAAGAGGCCGCCCGCCTCTTTCACCTTGTCTGCCTCGGGGCGGATCTCCTCGGCGTATTTTTCGTAAAGCGTGCGATATTCGTTTCTCGCGGCAAGGATCGCCTCGTCCTCCGTGGGCAGGGTCCTGACCGCCTCGGCGATCGTCTCCTCGTCAAAGCCCGCGCGGCGCATGGCGGCCCTGGCCATGTAGTCGGGGTTACCTCCCAGCATAATGTCGGTGCCGCGTCCTGCCATGTTGGTGGAGATCGTTACCGCGCCAAGCTTACCCGCCTGCGCCACGATCTCGGCCTCGCGCTCATGGTGCTTGGCGTTCAGCACGGTGTGAGGGATGCCGTTCTGCCCCAAAAGCTTTGAGAGAAATTCCGAGCGCTCAATGGAGACGGTGCCCACAAGGATCGGCTGGCCCTTCTCGTGACAGGCCGCGATCTGCCGCACGATGGCGCGGTATTTGGCTCTTTGGTTGATATAGACCTCGTCGTTGTGGTCACGGCGGATCATGGGCTTATTGGTCGGCACCTCCACCACGTCAAGGGCGTAGATCTCACGGAACTCGTCGTCCTCCGTGAGCGCCGTACCCGTCATACCCGAAAGCTTGCGGTACATACGGAAATAGTTCTGGAAGGTAACGGTCGCAAGGGTCTTTGACTCCTTTTCGATCTTGACGTGCTCCTTCGCCTCGATGGCCTGGTGCAGCCCCTCGTTGTAGCGGCGGCCGGGCATCAGGCGCCCCGTGAAGGCGTCAACGATGATGACCTGGTTGTTCTTCACCACGTAATCCACGTCTCGCTCCATAATGCCGTGGGCGCGGATCGCCTGGTTGATATGGTGGTAGAGGGTGGCGTTTTCGGGGTCGGAAAGGTTCTCCACCGAGAAAAAGCGCTCGGCCTTGGCGATGCCGGTGGCCCCCAGCGTGACCGTGCGCGCCTTTTCGTCCACCACGTAATCGCCGTCAAGGACGTCCTGATCCTCCTTGTCGTCCAGCTCCTTGACCACGTGCTTTTTGAGCGAACGCGCAAATTTCTCGGCGCGGTCATAAAGCTCGGTGGATTCGTCCCCCTCACCCGAAATGATCAGGGGGGTGCGCGCCTCGTCAATGAGGATGGAGTCCACCTCGTCCACAATGGCAAAGGCGTGGCCGCGCTGGACCATACGCTCCTTATAAATGACCATATTGTCGCGCAGGTAGTCAAAGCCGAACTCGTTGTTGGTGCCGTAGGTGATATCGGCAGCGTAGGCCGCCTTCTTCTCCTCGGGATACTGGCCGTGGACCACAAGCCCCGTAGAAAGACCGAGGAAGGCGTAGACACGCCCCATCTCCTCGCTGTCACGCCGTGCCAGGTAATCGTTGACCGTAACGATGTGCACGCCCTTCCCGGTGAGCGCGTTGAGATACGCGGGCATGGTGGCGACCAGGGTCTTGCCCTCGCCCGTTTTCATCTCCGCCACGCGCCCCTGATGCAGAAGAATGCCGCCAAGGAGCTGGACGTAGAAGGGGCGCTTGCCGAGCACGCGGGCATCCGCCTCACGCACCAGGGCAAAGGCATCGGGGAGGATGGCGTCCAGCGTTTCCCCCTCGCCAAGGCGGGCGCGGAGCGTATCGGTCGTTGCCCTAAGCTCGCCGTCGGTCATGGCGGCGTATTTGTCAGCCAGTGCCTCGATCCTGTCGGCGATCCTTCTGAGCTTTTTTATCTGGCGGTCACTGTAAGTGCCGAAAATGGCTTTGATAAGTCCCATAGCGTGCGGTGCCGAGGCACCCTCCTTTTGTTTTTAAAGCGCGGCCGAGGGCCGCAGAGAGTTATACTTGTATATTATAGCATAGGTAGTAAGAAAAAACCACACATTCATGTGAAAGTTTATTGACAATTCATAAAATAATTATAAAATAGAAGATAGCGAGCCATACTGAAGGAGAAGACGGAATGAAGGACATCAATATCGTTTTACACTGCCCGGAGATCCCCCAGAACACGGGGAACATCGCAAGGACCTGCGCGGCCACGGGGGCGGCGCTCCATCTCATCAAGCCCCTCGGGTTTGAGATCGACGATAAAAAGCTGAAGCGCGCAGGGCTTGACTACTGGCAATACCTCGACATCACCTTTTATGAAAACGAGGACGAGTTCTTTCGGAAAAATGAGGGCGAGGCGATCTACTATTTTTCCACCAAGGCCCCCGCGGCTTATACCGAGCCGCAGTATCCCCGGCGTGTCTTTTTAATGTTTGGCCGT
>JAFQWT010000126.1 GCA_017407375.1 Clostridia bacterium | reverse complement strand
GGCAGGAGCGGCCGCGGGGGCGGCGGGCTTCGGCGCTTCGGCCTTCTTAGGAGCGGCAGGGGCGGCCGCGGGGGCGGGAGCGGCGACAGGGGCAACGGGAGCGACGGGAGCGGCGAAATCGCCCTCGACCTCCTCGACCATGACCTCGTAAGCGGTGCCGTTGACCGTGATATTGTACTTTTTCATTTCAAATCTCCTATTCTCCGCAAAAGCGGTAACGAATTATTTTCTCTTGAAGGACACCACGCGGAAGCGGGCGGCGGGAGCGGATTCCATGGCGGCAACCGCGGCCGTGAGAACGGCGATCAGCTCATAATCGTCGGTAGCGGTCGGCTCGGCGGCCACAGGCTCTGTCTTTTTCTCCACGGGTGCGGCGGGCTTATCGCCGAGCTTTTTGAAGATGCGGCCCGAAAGCTCAAGCGAGAGCCAAAGAAGCGCAAGGACGGAAAAGATGATCAGCATGCCGATGAGCAGCATCTGAAGGCCGTAAAGCACCGCTTCACCAAAGGGGAGCGCCTTGTTGAAATCAACCTCCAAAAGAGGAAGCATGAGATGATTCATGGCACCCTCCTTTTACAGGGGACTGACGTTATGGAGACGGGGGCGGACGGTGCCCTTGTCGGCCAGCATCAGGAGCGCCGAGCAAATGCGGGCGCGCAGCTCGTTGGCGCTGACAATGTCATCGATCTCGCCAAGCGAGGCGGCCGCCACGGGAGAGGCCAGCGACTTTCTCCACTCGGCATTCAGCTCGTCACGCGTTTTGTCGGGGTTGATGAGGTCGTTCCAGGCAAAGGCCACGGAGGCCTCGGTGGACAGGGCGCCGATCTCGGCATCGTCAAGGGCATAGGCAACGTCAACGCCCAGCGCCTTGGAGCCAAGGAGGGCAAAGGAAGCGCCGATGGCGTGGCCGAGGATCACGGTGACCTTCGGGTTTGCCGACTTGGCATAGGCCATGGCGAGCTTGGCAAGGTCGGCAGAGAAGGGCGCACTCTCGTTCTCCTCGGTGATGGCGAGCCCCATCGAGTCCACAAGGGTGATGAGCGGGATCGAGAAGGCATCGCAGAATTCAATAAAGCGGGCGGCCTTACGGGCGGCAGCCGAGGTAATGCGCCCCTCGTCCACGGTATAGGAGGTGCCGACAAAGCCGCATCTTACACCGCCAACGGTCGCAAACGCCGTCGTAAGGACGGGCGCGTAATCGCTCGAGGTCTCAAAGTAGATACCGTGATCGGCAATAGCGGCGATGGCCGCAACGGCATCCCCGCCAAAGTCACGGTTGCCGAGCATGCGGTTGAGGTTGTCTGCCGCGACCTCAATGGCGATCCCCTCACCGGCACGGCTGGGCATGTAATTGAGAAGATTGCGGGCGTACATGATCGCCACGTGGCGGTCATCGGCAGAGAAGGAGGCAACGGGGGCCTGGGCTTCCTTGGTGCCGGTAAATTCGGGGGCGGTCACGTAGAAGCTGGCGCCCTTCGTCTTGATGACAAAATCAAACATCGCGGCGATCGTGGCAAAGGAGCCAATGCAGGCCCCCGTGATGATCGCCACCTGGGGAACGACGCCCGAGGCAGCCGAGACGGCACGCATGATGCGGCCGTAAGCGGCAAGCGCGGCGGCACCCTCAAAGATGTCGGCGCCGGAGCAGTCGAAAAGACCGATGATGGGCGCGCCGTTCTTCAGCGCCATGTCGTAGAGCGAGCAGATCTTTTTGGCGTGGTTCTCGTCCAGCGCCCCCTTCATGCGGCTCCCGTCCTGGGCAAAGGCATACACAAGGCGGCCGTCAATGGCACCGTAGCCGCAGATGACCCCCTCCAGCTCCTCGTCATGCTCAAGGCCCTGATACTCGCAGAACTTGCGCTTGGTAAAGGCGCCAAGCTCTACGAAGGTATCGGTGTCAAACAGCGAGTGCAGGTTGGCTCTCGCATCCGTCGAGGCAGAGGCGGCCAGCGTGGCCTTCAGCTCTTCGGCGGAGGGCAGAACACAAGCGGTTTTTGCAATCTTGTATTTGTCCAAAGTGAATTCCCGATTTGCGGTCGTACGCAAATCTTCTCCTTTCAGATGATATTTTTCGGTGATTTTGGCGAAAATCCCAAATTCCACCGAATATACTATACCACCAAGCCCGCCTTTTGTCAAGGTAAAAAGCGGATATTTAATAATAAATATAGGAAAAAGGGCTCCCACGGGAGCCCTGAGCTATGACTGAAAGGCGGAAAGCAGGTTCATGCGCTTGGTGGCATATTTGTACGCCCTTTCGTAGTCCTGCTCCTCGCGGTAGCAGACCTCCATGTCGGAGTATAGCCGAAAGAGAAAATAGGCCGAGACCTCGGGCTCGTTTTTCCTCTCCTCGAGGGAAACGAGGATCGAAAGGGCCTCCTTGCGCTTCCTCTCCCGCAGGAGGAGCTTGGCCCGTTGATGAAGGGCGTACAGCTCGTTCTTATACGGAAAGGCGGCGTTGTCGGTCATATAGGCGTGCAGCTCTCCATCACCGGCGGCGGTGACGAGCGCCCGATACTCCTCCTCATTAAAATCGCGGCGCGGAGCCCCCACGTTAGCCGCGATCGCGGCATACAAAGCGGCGGAGGCGCGCAGGGCCTCGGTCGGGAGGAGGGGAGTTTTGGCGGCGGCGAGCGCCTCGTTAAAGTACACAAGGGCGGTCTCAAGGTTCCCGCGCTGAAAGGCGCGCTTGCCCTCGCCCATGGCGGCGTACGCCATCCAGAGGGAAAGCTCATCGTCGGGAGCGCCGGGGAGCGACTCACAAAGGTGAAAGCATTCACCGTAGCGCCCTGCAAGATAAAGCTTTTTTATTTCGGGGAGGGCGCGGCGCTTATAAAATCCGGAAGGATCCTCCCCCTCGTCAAGGAGATAGGCGGCGGGGACCCCCAGCTCCTCGGCAAGGTAGCGGAGGGTATCGAGGGAGGGGGAGGCCTTGCCCTTTTCGATCTCACACAGCATATTGGGGGTGATCCTGTCACCCGCCAGCCGCGCCTGCGTCAGCCCGCGCTCACGGCGCAGGGCCTTGATCTTCTCACCGAGTGTCATGAAATGCTCCTTTGCGGTTTTCTTTCACTATTGTACCACAAAGGCGGGGAAATGACAAGAAAAAAGTAAATAAAATTTACCGTTCCGCCCCGAAATCGTAAATATCGTCGATCTCCTCCTCGGTGATGTCGCTTGTCAGGCGGGAGATGCTGGTGTAGGCATCGGGCACATTACCGACGATGACGGTCTCGGCCAGAGGAAAGCTTTTTTCAATGCGGACACGCTGGGTGCTGGAGGGGACAAGGACAAGGACGGTCAACGAAACGCAGAACTGAATGGCGTGGCGCGTTTGGTTGATACCCCGCTCCTCAAACTGGGAGGTGAAGTGGCCGTTCAGGTCATGCTCACGGCGCAGGGGAACGGTCACCGAGGGGCGCGAGGAGAGAAAATTGAGACCGAGAAGCGAGGAGAAGGGGACCTCGGCGATCAGCTCCCCTTCGGCGTTGATGGCTTCAAGGAGAGCAAGGAGGAGCGTGGCCTGCATCAGGAGGAGCTTGGCGGTATCAGCGGAGAGCGAGGCGACCGAGCCGTCACTTTTGTAGGTGAGGGTCACCACGTCGGAATAGGTGGCGGGGGCCTTTTGCATTTCCCTGACAATGACCTTGGCAAGGAGCCCCTCCACGGTGTTGACGGCCTCCACCTCGGCCAAGGCGGCAAGGAGGGGAAAGAACTGGAGGTTCAGGACAAGCACAAGAAGCAAAAGGAGAAAAAGAAGGACGTAAAGCTTATAGCGGAAGGGGATCCCCGTCCGCCGATGGCGGCGCTCCGATATGTAAAAGGCGCACGGCTCTGACATAAAAACCACCCCCATGGGCAGTATATGCCAGGGGGGCGGCGTTTGTTCCTTTTTTATTCCTTTTCCTCGGGGGCGCGGCGCGCTCCGTCCCCCCGCGGGGCGAGGGTAGCCAAGGGGTTTTTCGTCATGGCCTCCTCCATACTGCGGTTGGAGAGGTGGGTGTAGATCTGGGTGGTATTGAGCTGGGCGTGACCGAGAATGTCCTTAAGCACGCGGACGTCCACGGCACCGCTCTGGTACATCAGTGTGGCCGCGGTGTGCCTCAGCTTATGGACCGAGAAGCCGCGCTGGGAGAGCCCTGCACGGTCAAGGTACTTATAGACGACGTGCTGGACCATTTGGTTACTGATGCGCGTTTGACGGTTGGAAAGGAAGAGGGCATCGGCATCCTGCGGCAGGGCGGTGAGTGAGGCCCGCGTGGTCAGGTATTCGCCCAGTGCCGCGCGGCAGGCATCGTTCAGGTACACGATGCGCTCCTTGGCCCCCTTACCGAACACACGGAGCGAGCGCAGCTCACGGTCAATGTCCGAAAGGTTGATGCCCACAAGCTCGGAAAGACGCATACCACAGTTGAGAAAGAGCGTGATCATGGCAAAATCGCGCGTGCGTGTGCGGGAGTCCTCATCGTCAAGAATACTTTGCAAAAGAGCAATGCTCTCGGCCTCTGTGAGGTATTTCGGCAGAGTTTTGTCCTTCTTGGGGGCCTTGATGTTCTTGGCGGGGTCAAAATCGGCATAGCGTGAGTCTATGGTGGAGACGTAACGGAAAAAGGATTTGAGCGCCGAGAGCTTGCGCGCGCGGCTCGGCTTCTCGTTCCCCCGTTCGGCGGCGGCGTAGGTGAGAAAATCCACGATCGCCTCGCGGTCGATGCCAAGGACAAAGGAAAGGTCCACCTTGGAAATATCAATGGACTCAAACTCCTCGCCCTCGGTCGGGATGTCGCGCTCCTTGGCGAGAAGATAGCGGAAAAAGGTGCGCAGGTCCAAAAGGTATTCGGCGGCTGTCTTTTCCGAGCAGCCCTCAATGGCGATCTTTGTGCGGATAAAGCCCTTGACGATGGTAGGGGCCGCCTGAAAATCGCGTGAGCGAAGCAGACTGTCCTTCATAGCGCCGACTCCTTTCTGTCCGTAATTACAAAATAATTATACAAAATCCGCAAAAAGAAGAAGTGTATAATTTGTAAATTGTGATGTGGCTATTGCTTTTTTTCGCAAAAAAGGATATGATGAAAGGGAAGATAATCGAAAGAGGTCATAAACATTGAGATTCATAAAAGAAAATCTGCATCGGATCGTGAGGATCCTTGTGAACCAGCTGGGCGTGATGATCTTTGCCCTGGTGACCACGCTGACCGCCACCTCCATGGGGGATGCCTACAAATCGGCAATGACGCTGGTGGCCAGCATCGGGGCCATTGCCCTTTACCTGTTCCTTGTGTTTTATTCAATGCGTGAGGAGGGCACGCGGGACAGCGTCAAGATCGCGGGGGGACGCCTTGCCTACGATAAATGCCACGGCCTTTGGCTTGGGCTTGTCGCCTCGATCCCCAACTACGTGTTCGTGCTTTTGATGGCGCTTGGCCTTATTATCGGTGTTGAGATCAATGCTGCAGGGGAGATCGTTGGCGGCGGCGGTGTCGGCATCTGGAGCATCGGCTACTTTATCACCTCCATGATCCAGTCGATGTACGTCGGCGTTCTGAAGGCCCTTTTCGGTGCGTTTTCGCTCTCACACAGTCTCCTTGCCGCCGTGATCGCTTACGCCGTTACCCCGCTTTTTGCTCCCCTTGCCGCGTGGGGCGGCTATGCCTACGGTGTCAGCCACCCGATCGTTCAAAAGCGGCAGTAACGTCTCAAATCGCATAACCTCTCATATAATGAAGCAAACTGAGAGTGAGAGGTGATGCTATGAAAGTATTTAAGAAAAAAGGACGCCCGCTCCTCCCCGTTGCGCGCGTCCTTTTGTGTTTTCTTGCCTTTTTGTGCCTCGGGCTCGTGCCGATCGCGCTTTCCCGCGCGCTGGCGGCGGTAGCTCCGGTATCGGCGGCAGCGACGACAGTGCCCGTTGTGATCCTGGATGCGGGCCACGGCGGGGAGGATGGCGGGGCCGTGGGGGTGAACGGCGCCCTGGAGAAGGACCTTAACCTTGCCGTAGCGCAGGGGGTCGCCGCGCTTTTGCGGGAGAAGGGCGTGGCCGTCATCCTGACGCGGGAGGAGGACCGTCTCCTATACCGTGAGGAGGAGAACGTGAAGGGCCACCGTAAGGAATACGATCTCAAAAACCGCTTGGCGGTCGCCAAGGAGCATCCCGAGGCCTTATTTGTCAGTATCCACATGAACACCTTTTCCTCGCCGCGGTATTCGGGGCTTCAGGTGTATTATGCGGGGACCGAGGGGAGTGCCGCCCTGGCGGAGGCGATCCAAACGGCGGTCAGGGAGGGGCTTCAGCCCGAAAACACAAGGAGGATCCATGCCGCTTCCTCCTCCATCTATCTGCTTGAGAACGCTGTCGGACGGGCGGTGCTGGTCGAGTGTGGCTTTCTCTCCAACCCCGCGGAATGTGAACGACTTTCCGAAAAAGATTATCAGAGCCAATTGTGCTTTTCGATTTTTTGTGGTATTATGGAGTATATAGAAGCAACAAGGGGATAACTGCCGTGAAAATGCCAAAAGCGATCTTTGTGTGCCGCGAGTGCGGATGCACCGTCTCCAACTGGGTGGGGAGGTGCCCTGACTGCGGTCTTTGGAATACCATGGAGGAGGAGGCGCCCGCCGCTCCCGCCCCCACGGACCGCGCCCCCCATGCCCCCGCAAAGCCGGTGGAGGTCAAAAAGCTCTCGGAGATCGAGTCGCCCGCCTACCTGCGGACAAAAACGGGGACGGGCGAGCTTGACCGCGTCTTGGGCGGCGGGCTTGTCAGCGGCTCGGTCATTCTTCTGTCGGGGGAGCCGGGGATCGGAAAATCCACCCTCCTTTTGCAGATCTCCGATGCCCTTAGCCGCGACAAGACGGTGCTGTACGTCTCGGGGGAGGAATCGCGCGGGCAGATCAAGCTCCGTGCCTCACGCCTCGGTGCGGCGGGCGAGGGGCTGTATCTTGTCAGTGAGACCGACCTTGACGCCGTGCTGACGGCCGTGGCCAAGGTGGCGCCCGACATCCTCATCGTGGACTCGATCCAAACGGTCTACAGCAGCCGCTCGCGCTCGGCCGCGGGGAGCATTGCCCAGGTGCGTGAGTGTGCCGCCGCCTTTATTGCCCTGGCCAAGGAGAGCGGCACGGCCGTCTTCCTTGTCGGCCACGTGAATAAGGAGGGCGGTATCTCCGGCCCGAAGATTCTTGAGCATATGGTCGATGCCGTCCTTTATTTTGAGGGGGACAAGCAGCAGACCTACCGCATCGTCAGAGCGATGAAGAACCGCTACGGCTCCACCAACGAGATCGGCGTTTTCGATATGACCGACAAGGGCCTGCGGGAGGTCCCCAACCCCTCAGAGATCCTTCTCGGTGAGCGCAACGAGGGTGCGGGTGGCAATTGTATCGGCTGTGTGATGGAGGGGAGCCGCCCCCTCATCACCGAGATCCAAGCGCTGGTGTCTCCCACCGTGTTTCCCGCGCCCCGCCGCACGGCGGACGGCTTTGACTACAACCGGATGTGTCTCCTCCTTGCCGTGCTGGAGAAGCGGCTTTGCCTGCGCTTTTCCACAAGCGACGTCTACCTGAATATCGCGGGTGGCCTCCGCCTTGATGAGCCGGCCGCTGACCTTTCGGTCGCCACGGCGCTTATCTCGGGCCTTCTTGACCGCCCCGTCCCTTCGGACCTTGTGGCGTTTGGCGAGATCGGCCTTTCGGGTGAGGTGCGCTCCGTGACACGGGCGGATGCCCGCGTCAATGAGGCGGTGCGCCTCGGCTTCCGTACCATCCTTTTACCGAAGCGCTCGCTTCCTGCGGGGATCTCGGTGCCTGAGGGAGTCAAGCTTGCGCCCATTGCCCATATCTCCGAGGTCCTCTCCTATCTTCTTAAGAAATGAAGGGGGAGCAGGTAGGCCGCTTTCCGTATAGCGATACGAACAAGCGGTACCATACGTACGATTATTATTTGCGCCGCCGTTACGGGGGGAAGTGCGTCAAGATCTCCCTGGACGGCGGCTTTACCTGTCCCAACAGGGACGGGCGCTGCGGATACGGCGGGTGTATTTTCTGCTCCCTGCACGGCAGTGGCGATTTCACCTACGCGAGCCACGGCATCAGGGAGCAGTACGAGCATCAGAAGGAGCTTCTTTCCAAGAAGTGGCGCGCCGACTTTTACATCCCTTACCTGCAGGCGCACACCAACACCTACGCACCGGTCGAGGTGCTTTCCCGCGTGTATCGGGAGGCCATGGCCCTCCCCGGTGCTGTGGCGCTTCACATTGCCACACGGGCCGACTGCCTTGGGGACGACGTCCTGGCACTGCTCCGCGCGGTCTCGGAGGAGATCGATCTTACCGTGGAGCTTGGACTTCAAAGCGCGCACGACGTGACCGCCGAGCGTATTCACCGCGGGCATACCTTTCTTGATTTTTGCCGTGGCTACGAGCGCCTCCGCCGTCACGTTCCCAAGGCGCGCGCCGCTGTACACCTGATCAACGGTCTACCGGGCGAGGACCACGCCATGATGCTGGAAAGCACCCGCGCCGTGGCCAACCTCCGCTTTGATGAGGTCAAGCTGCACCTCTTGCACGTCCTCCGTGGGACCGCCATGGCCGACCTTTACGAGCGGGGAGACTATATCCCCATGACCAAGGAGGATTACGTGGCGACCGTGGCGGATGAGATAGAGCTTTTGCCTCCCGCGACCGTCATTGCCAGAGTCACAGGGGACGGGGATAAGCGCACCCTGCTGGCGCCTCTATGGAGCACCGACAAGCGCTCGGTCCTGAATGCGATCGACGCCGAAATGGCGCGCCGGGGGAGCTTTCAAGGGGAAAAATGGAAAAATAATGTTTAAAATGCACAAAAACATAAAAAACATTTCTACATTTATTAAGAGTTTTTCACAATGAAATAATTGCATTGGTCGCCATTTTCGTGTATAATTAAACTGTAAACCGAATATTTACCGTTCGGCGATAGTTTCGTTATCAGAAAAGGAGACTCCGAAAATGCAAATGTATCCTACCAAAATGCTCCGTAACGTCTGTCTTCTCGGTCATAGCGGCTCGGGTAAGACCTCGCTTGCTGAGGCCATGCTGTTCCTGACCCACGCCACCGACCGCCTTGGTAAGATCCCTGACGGCAATACGGTTTGTGATTACGATCCCGAGGAGATCAAAAGGGGCTTTTCTCTCTCCGCTTCTGTGGTGCCGCTGGAGTACCGCGACGTAAAGATCAATATTCTCGACACCCCGGGCTATTTTGACTTTGAGGGTGAGGTCCGCCAGTGCGTCCGCGTGGCCGACAGCGCAATCATCGTGGTGGACGGCAAGGCCGGCCCCGAGGTGGGCACCGACCTTGCCTGGAAATATACCACGGAGGCCGGTATTCCCAAGGCCTTCTTCATCAACCGCTTTGATGACGGAGAGGCGCGCTTCAAAAAGGCGTACGATAAGCTGACCGAGAAATACGGCAACAAGCTTTGCCCGATCCTTATTCCGTGCATTGACGGTGATCAAGTCACGGGCTTCCTCTACCTCATGGATATGCAGGTCTATATCTTCAACTCCCACACGGGTGAGGTGGAAAGCTCCCCGATCCCTGAGCAGTTTGCCGCCGTGGCCGCGGAATACCGTGAAAAGCTGGTCGAGGCCGCCGCTACCACCAGCGAGGAGCTGATGGAGAAGTACTTTGGCGGCGAGGAGATCACGCAGGCGGAGCTTGAGGAGGCGGTGCATGAGGGCATCATCCACAACGAGATCATTCCCGTATTCTGCGGGGCCGCCATTAAGCTGTGGGGCGTGAAGTCGCTCCTTAATACCATTGTGGCCTCCTTCCCCCGTCCGACGATCCGCGGGGAAGAAAAGATCACGAAGAACGGTGAGCCCTCAACGCTCCCCATCGACCGTGAGAGCCCCGAGACCTCGCTCCTCGTCTTTAAGACGATCGCGGATCCCTTTGTCGGTAAGATGTCCTTCTTCCGCGTGATGGAGGGGACGCTTTCCAAGGATATGGTGCTTCACAACACCGCCACGGGCGTGGATGAGAAATTTGGCCGCATCCTCGTTCCCTACGGGAAAAAGCAGGTCGATGCCGACGGTCTTGCCTGCGGCGATATCGGCGTTATCACCAAGCTTTCAAATACCAATACGAACGATACCCTCACCACCCGTGCCGAGGCATTTGCCTATGCCCCCGTGGTCTTCCCCCGTGCGTATTACGGGCGCTCGGTGGCGGCGGCCAAGGGAGAGGAGGATAAGCTCTCCACCAGCATTGGCCGTCTCCTTTCCGAGGATATGACCGTCCGCTTTGTCAACGACCCCGTAACGCGCCAGCTGGTGCTGTACGGTCTTGGCGATATCCACCTTGACGTGTTTGCCTCCAAGCTTAAGTCGCGCTTTAACCTCAACGTTACCATGGGCACCCTGCGCTT
>JAFQWT010000125.1 GCA_017407375.1 Clostridia bacterium | reverse complement strand
TGCGCAATGAGGGAGAGGGCGGCATCGTTGTATTCCAGCATACCGTAGGGGGAATTCGTGAGGCGACTGCGGAAAAGGGCGCGCCGTGCCACAACGCCGTGCTTCACAAAGGGGGCGCGGCGCAGGTTCATCATGTCCTCAAGAGCATAAAGCCCCTGCGCCACACCGCGCACGTCGTAGCCCTCAAGCGAGATGCCCGTTTTTGTGACCGTCAGACGGTAGCCCATGTAGCCCGCGGCATCGCCAAGGTCACGGTTCAGGGAAATGGTAAGGCACTCTGCCCCCATTGCCTCGCGGCCGAGCATGGCGGAAACGCCCTGGGAAACGAAGAGATAATCGATAAAATCCTTGGCGGCGGTGAGAATGACGTCGTCCTCATCCTCATCGGGGAGGAGAAGGGTGAGGCCGTTTTTCAGCTCGTACTCGTCCTTTTCGGGCAAGAGTCCGGCACGGCGGACGTCCGATTTGTGCACCTTAAGAAGGTCTAGCTTAAACTCGTACTTTTTTTCCATAATGCTCCTCCAAGATCAATAGAAGCGCTTGCCTGTGGCCAGTGCCTCAAGAATGGCATCTACCGCATACTCTATGTTTCTGCGCCCCACCTCGACCGACATCTCCGAGGCGGTCTTGGCAAACCAGTCGGAGGAATAGTCAAGGCGCTCCAGCTTGATCGAGCCGGGGTAGAGATACTCCATGTGAGAGCACTCATAGAGGCCGGCGTGATCGTCGTTGTTGTAGGGGCTGTCGCTCGGGAAGTGCGCTCCGTTGAACACGCGGATCCAGTTCCAGGGACTCTCCTCGGCGGAAAGGTTGTCGTAAAAGCCTTCGTTCTTCTTGTCACCCCACCAGCCGATGCCGCGCGTTTCCTCAAGATATTCAAAGGTCAGCTTCTTGGCCGCCTTCATGCAGGCCAGCGCCGTCGGCAGGAATTCCTCATCCTGGTGGCGGATCAGAATGCAGACGTTGCGGTCAAAGCCCGAGCGGAAGAGGGAACGGAGAATGTTGTAAACGTAGGCCTCCAGCACGTCGGCATCCATGTTGATCGTGTTTGTTTCGGGGCCGCCCACCGCGTAGCTTGACACACCGTAATAAATGGTCGGTAGGATCAGGCAGTCACGCTTTTTACCGATCTCTCTGGCAATGCCCTCGGCCACCAGGGCATCGGTGCCGTAGGGACAGTGATGCGAGTGGTACTCCATCGTGCCAACGGGTAAAATGACGGGCCAATGCTCACGCTTGGCACGCTCAACCTCAAGGGGATAGGAATAGGCCATATACACGCTGCTCATAGAACCCCCCAAAAATAATATTTACATCTTTATTGTAGGATGATATAATGCGCTTGTAAATGGAATTTTTACGCGCATATTTGTCAAAAACAAGCGGCAAAAAGGATTGTTTTTCATTCGCTCGCACAACGATATATCCGCCAAAAAGAACCCTATTGCCCCCTGCGCTCGCAGGGGGCAACTGGGCTTTTTCTCTTTTATTTATAGATGTCCACCAGCGCGTTGGCGGCGCGGGTCTTGGGGATAAAGGAGTTCAGCTCGTAGTCAAGCTGATCGAGCTTCCAGCGGAGGGCGTCCTCGTCGCAGGCGTACTCCATGCTCGGCTCCCAGCCGAGGCGCGAGTCAAGCTGCACGAGAGGAATGGTGGCAAGCACGTTTTCGCGCTCCTTTCG
>JAFQWT010000124.1 GCA_017407375.1 Clostridia bacterium | reverse complement strand
GGCGCTTTTTTTAGTTACTGATGTTAAGATACCAGTCGTAAAGGGCACCGGAAAGGGTCCAGGACCACGTTTCGGTGTTGTCCTTCTCCTTCAGCATGCCGTGATAAATGCTGCCGGCCGTAGCATTGTAAAGGAGCTTTGCCATCTCGGGGTGAGAGTTCACCTTGCTGTCAAGCCCCTTGATCATGGTGCAGTGGGCATCCAGCTCCTCCTTGGTGGTGCAGGCCATGGCCTGCTCCATGAGCGTGGAGGCGGCATCGGCCGCGGCAGAAAGGTGGGCATCGGCCTCGTCGGTCACCGTCTGGCGGAGGGTCTCCGTGGTGGTGTTGACGTAGCTGCGCACCTCGGCGGGGATCACAGGAGCGACCTCACCGTCCTTCAGCTCAACCGTGGGATCGATATCCGCGCGGATGCTGGCCCAGAAATCCTTGTAATCGGAAACGACACGGCTGGTCGGGATCGCGGCCTTCAGCTCGGCCTTCTTCTCTGCGGGAGAAAGCTGGGTGGCGGCCTTCAGGATCTCGCTCGCGTTGTTATCGAGGGCCTGGATATCCGCCTCGATCAGATCGGTCAGCTTTTCGGTCAGCGCGTAGTTGATAAGAGAATCTCTCGTCCTCTTCCAAAGCAGCTCGGGCGTCATACCGTAAAGCGGGTTGCGCGTGGCAGAATCGTTCTGCTGCTTGAAGTAGGTGGAGAAGCTGAGGTCCATGCCGTCCTCAAGGCAAGGCGCCGCCAAAATGACGTTGCCCGTGTAGTTGTAATTCATACGGTAGGCCTGCCCTGCCGCCGTACGCTCCACAAGGCCGTCCTCACTGAGGTTGTAATGCACACCCTCCACACCGTACTGAAGAATGTTACGGAGCACGGCCGAGTCGTTGCAAAGGAGGTCCTCGATGATCTCCATGGAGCGACCGACCGAAGCGGAAAACGCGGAAACGGCAAACATCGACTCAAAGGGAGCTTCGTCCTCAAGACGGGGCTGATCCAGCTCGTAAATGTAGTAATCGTCGGTGTAATTGAAGCGATCGGCGTAGTCGCCCTTCAGAACGCGGATGCCGTACATGGCATCGGCTGCGGGCGTGGAGCCCGCCGCAGGGCAGAAGCCGCGGGTCTTGGCCTCCAGCATAAAGCCAAAGTGGCTCTTGTAGACCTCATTGTTGAAAACGTTATCGAGCTTCACCGCGTGCGTGTAGGTGGTGCTGGCCTCGTAAACAACACCGAAGATGGTGTTCTCCCCTGCCTTCGGGAAGAAGTTGATGGTCGGGAACTCAAACGTGCTCTCAAGAGGATAGACCTCGGAAACGCCCATGGCGGTGGCCACAGCGGGGTCACCCATGATGTCGTTGGCAAACTTCAGGCAGGCATCGTAGTTGACGACCGTCTTATACGTATTGGAATCCACCTTGGTAAAGTCGCTCGCCTTGCTGTTATAATAGCGGTTGGCCAGCTGCTTGTTGATGAGCATGTAGGTGTAGGTGCCGATCGTGACGTTGTTCGGCACGGCGTAGAGCCGGCCGTCCACCTTGGCACCCGAAAGGAGGTTGGTGTTGACATGCGACTTAATGCCGATGTTGATGTTCTCCACATCCGCCGTGATATCGGCGAGATACCCCTTGGAATGGAGGCGATCGAACATATCCTTACCCGTGATGAGAAGGATATCGACCTGGTTGCTGTAGATCTCGGGATACAGCTCGATCACGGTATCCAGGTCATCCAGCTCGGTCTCGACCTCAGCATTCTCAAAGCGGTTGAAGGCAGAGTCCTCGTTCGAGGACGCGGCGCTCTGGAGCTTGGCCGTCACAACGCTCTCATACTCCGCCTCGGTGCAGAAGATGAACTGGACCTGCGTCTTATAGAGATCGCGGGAGACAGCGTTGAAGGCCTCCTGCATCTCGGCCACCGTATCGGGATTGAAGGTATCACCGATGATGTAGAAGTTCAGGCTTGCGGGCTTAACGTAGAGATCCTCGACCTCGGGCGTCGTGTCATCGGGCTCCTCACCGGGGCCGCAGGAAACGAGCGCCAGCGGAAGGATCATCAGCAAGCAGAGCAGAAAAGAGAGAACTCTTTTTTTCATAACAACCTCCTAAGGTTTGGGCTTATACATACAGATGATATTATACTATTTTTAAAGGGTAAAGTCAAGGAATTTTTCGATAAACTCTTGTCGAAGCACGCGATTAGAACAAAAACGACAAGAAGAGGGGATGGCAATTGTGCAAACCGCCAACTTAAAGCTCGAGATAATCGCGCAGCTGCTTGCTGCGGAGGGGGTATCTCAGCTTACGGAGCGCCTTGGCCTCGATCTGGCGAATGCGCTCACGCGTAATGCCAAAGCGCTCCCCCACCTCCTCAAGCGTCAGAGGGCGGCCGTTGTAGAGGCCGTAACGGAGGCGAATGACCTCGGCCTCACGCGGGGAAAGCGTCATAAGCACCGCCTGCAGCTGCTCACGGAGGAGAGAGTAGGAGGCCGTCTCCGAGGGGGTCGGGGAATCGTGGTCCTCCACAAAGTCTCCAAGGTGGCTGTCCTCCTCCTCGCCCACAGGGGTCTCAAGGGAGACGGGGTCCTGCGCGATCTTCAAGATCTCACGGATCTTCTCGGGGGTCGTCTCCAGGCGCTCGGCGATCTCCTCGGTGGTGGGCTCTCTCCCCAGCTCCTGCAAAAGCACGCGCGTGGTACGGGAGACCTTATGAATGGTCTCCACCATATGTACGGGAATACGGATGGTGCGGGCCTGATCGGCAATAGCACGCGAGATGGCCTGGCGGATCCACCACGTGGCGTAGGTCGAGAACTTGTAGCCCTTGCGGTAGTCGAACTTCTCCACCGCCTTCATCAGTCCGAGGTTGCCCTCCTGCACAAGGTCAAGAAGGAGCATCCCCTTGCCGATGTGCTTTTTGGCAATGCTGACGACAAGGCGGAGGTTTGCGCTGATCAGCTCGTTCTTTGCCGCCTTGTTGCCGAGGGCGGCAAGCTCCGCAAGCTCGGTCTCACGCTCCGCGGAAAGCAGCGGGATCTTACCGATGTCCTTGAGGTACATACGGACGGGGTCGTCCGCCGAGAAGTAGTCGGAGGCAAGCAGGTTCTCAATGGTCTCATTGTCCTGCTCTACCCCACCGCCGCCAAGCTCGGCCACCGTGGTGAAGGCATCGGCATCGGCCTCATCATCCCCCTCGGAGTACGCGCTGGTAAGATCGGCGTCATCCATATCCTCAATGGCGTTCATCATCCCCTCCTCAGCAAGGGCTACGCCGTCGGCAGTCTGTCCGAGATAATCGTTCATGTCCATATCGTGATTCATGTCATTTTCTCCTATCGGATTCAGTATTCAAGATAGTCACGTAAAAGCTTGGCGCGGGAAGGATGACGGAGCTTGCGCAGGGCCTTGGAGACGATCTGGCGGATGCGTTCTCTTGTGATGTTGAACTCCTGCCCGACCTCCTCGAGGGTATGGATACGCCCGTCGGTCAGACCGAAGCGGAGCTTTAGGACCTGCTCCTCACGCGGGGTGAGAGTGCCCAGCACCTTGTAAAGCTCCTCACGCAGAAGGGCGTAGGCCGCGCTGTCGGCGGGAGAAAGACTTTCGGTGTCCTCCACAAAGTCACCGATGTGGCTGTCCTCCTCCTCGCCGATCGGCGTTTCGAGCGAGATAGGGTCCCGCGCGATCTCAAGGATCTCACGGACGCGCTGGCCCGTCATGCCGAGGCGCTCGGCGATCTCGTCCGTGGTGGGCTCGCGGCCGTATTCCTGCAAAAGCTCCCGTGTCGCACGGGAAACGCGCTGAATGGTCTCCACCATATGCACGGGAATGCGGATGGTGCGCGCCTGATCGGCAATGGCGCGGGTGATCGACTGGCGGATCCACCACGTGGCGTAGGTCGAGAACTTGTAGCCCATACGGTGGTCAAACTTCTCCACCGCCTTCATAAGCCCGAGGTTGCCCTCCTGAATGAGGTCGGAAAGCAGGAGCCCCTTTTGGGCGTACCGCTTGGCGGTCTTAACGACAAGACGCAGGTTGGCCTCGATCAGCTCCTTCCTTGCGGCCTTGTTACCAAGCGAGGCCAGCTCCGCAAGCTCGATCTCGCGCTCACGCGTGAGGAGCGGGATGCGGGTGATCTCCTTAAAATACATATGGATGGGGTCGTCCATCGGAAGCGTGGGGTCATCAAAGGCCACCTCGTTTCTCTCGGCCTTCTCCATCTCCTCAAGCTCGGCCTCAATGGCCCGGAGCTGAAGCTCGTCCGGCAGGACCTCGCCAAGCTCGTTGGCCTCGGCGATCTCATAGGCCTCTCTGAGCTCGCCCTCCTGGGCCGCAAGGTCGTCTATGGGAGAGGTGTCCCCAAGGAGTGCGGTGTCCATTACATTTTCTTTATCTATGCTCATACATTCTCCTTGAAAATAATGTCAGTCCTCTTTCCTCATCGCACGGATCAGGGAATCCAGGTCGCTGAGCGAGGTCGTTGCCTCACGGAGGGAGCGCTGCTTCATCGCGGTGCGGAGCGCCTCCACACTTTCACGGAAGGCCTCCTCACCGTTGTCGGTGAGTCCCATGCGGGAAATGCGGATCTCCGTGATACGCCCGATCTCCTCCTCGGTAAAGCGTGTGTTCAGCTCTGAGGAATCCAGGGCCAGACCGTCGCAGCATTCCAAAAGATACGTGAATACCCGCTTGCCGAGTGCCGTAAAGAAATCCTCCTCGGTAAGGGCGTGCTTGTCCCTCGCGGCCACGCGATGCTCGGGATGCAACATCATCAGCGAAAGCACGGCGTTTTCGCAGTTGGAAAGCTGCGGGCTCTTCACCCTGTCGGGATTCACGCGGTCGCCGTAGCCGGCCGCCGCCTGACGGATCCCCTCCATGCGGTCGCGCTTTTCCGCCTTCCGGCGGCGGGCCATGGCGCGCTCCACGTCACTGCGGATCCCCTTGGGGTCCACCTCCAGGCGGCGCGACAGCTCCGTAATGTAGATATCTCTTTCTGCCGCGGAATAAACCTCGGAAATGACGTTGCAAAGCTCGGAAATCGCATTGATCTTGCCCTGCGGTTGACGGATATCGTGGCGCGCGAAGGTCTTTTCCATGTTGAATTCGAACTTGGTGCGGCTCCCCTCCACCAGGCGGCGGAAGGACTCGACCCCAAATTTACGAATGTACTCGTCAGGGTCCTTGGCCCCCTCGATATGTAGCACGTGGACCGAAAGCCCGACCTGCTCCAGGAGTGAAAGCGCGCGGGAGGTGGCCTTCTGCCCTGCCTCGTCACTATCGTAGGAAAGCACAACGCTCTTGGTATAGTGGCTGACAAGCCGCGCCTGCTCGGGTGTGATGGCGGTGCCCAGCGTTGCCACGGCGTTTGTCACCCCGGCGGCATGCATGGCAATGACGTCCATGTATCCCTCGCAAAGGATGAGCCGCTCCGCGCAGCTCTGGCGGGCAAAATTCATGGCGTAGAGATTCTTGCTTTTCTTGAAAACGGGGGTATCGGATGAGTTTTTGTACTTGGGCTGCGAATCGTCAAGCACACGCCCACCAAAGGCAATGACGTTGCCCGTCACGTCGATCACGGGGAACATCACGCGGTCACGGAAGGACTGATACAACAGCCCGCTTTTCTCGCTGCGGCCGCAAAGGAAAGCGGCGATCAGCTCGTCCTCACGGAAGCCCTTGTCCAGAAAATGCTGAAGAAAGCCGCGCGGATCGTAGGGCGCATAGCCCAGCCCAAAGTGCTTGATAACGCTCATGGAAAGCCCGCGGCGGCCCGTCAGATACTCACG
>JAFQWT010000123.1 GCA_017407375.1 Clostridia bacterium | reverse complement strand
GACCCCGGGCAAAAGGCGCGCCACGGCATCGGTCACAACGCAGGCCGCTGTCTCTCCGCCTGAAAGCACAAAGTCACCGATCGACACCTCCTCGGCACCGATCGCCTCGATCGCGCGCTCGTCCACCCCCTCGTAGTGTCCGCAAAGCAGGACCAGGCGGTCAAGGGTCGAAAGCTCCCTTGCCATGGCCTCGTCAAAGCGGCGGCCGCGCGGTGAAAGGTAGATCACCCGCGTGCGCTCGCCCTCGGCGGCATCCCTCATCAGGGCCTCATAGCAGGCAACGATCGGGGGCGCCGCCATCAGCATGCCGGCACCGCCGCCGTAGGGGGTATCGTCCACGTTTCTATGCTTGTTCTCCGAAAAGTCGCGGATGTTGTGGCAACGGAAGGAAAAGCATCCCGCCTTGACCGCCCGCCCGAGAATGCTGTACGAGAGGAAGGTCTCCATAAATTCGGGGAACAGCGTCATGATCTCAAATCTCATCAAAAAGCCCGGGTATCGGACGCACGAAAAGCCCGCGTTCGACATCGATCTCCTTTATAAATACGGGGGCATCGGGCAAAAGGACCTCGCCCCCCTCGGTGGTGATGACGTAAAGCACCGTTTTTCGCGAGGTGTCCACCTCCCGCACACGGCCAAGTGTTCGCCCCGTGTCCACGTCAAACACGGGGAGCCCGTAGGTCTCGGCGTAAAACACGCGCTCACCGCGGGGGTCAAGATCCTCTCGCCGTGCGTACAGCACACGGCCGCGCAGGGCGGCGGCCGCCTCGGGATCTCCGATCCCCTCGACCGTGACGAGCAGACCCCCCTTGTAGGGTGAGGCGTGCAGCAGCCGCAGGCCCGTGTATTTCCCGCCGTCCTTAAGGTAGAGGGCGGGGAGGGCGGCGGCCACCGCGGGGGTGTCGCACCAGCAGTCGATCTTCATGGCCCCCCGCACTCCGTGGGGTGCCAGAACCTTACCGCATTCCAGATATTCACACTTCATAGTATAACTATACCACGAAAAGCCAAAAAATTCAAGTCCTTTTCGCAAAGTGTCGTCCCGCCGCAAGCGAAAAGCGGCTCTCCCGCACGGAGGGCCGCTTTCTGTAAAGTATTCTTTTCAATTATTCCCCAAGAGAGCGCCCGCGTCACCGCTTTTTGCGGAAATAGTCGCTAAGGACGGCGGCGCACTCCTCGGCCAGCACGCCCCCCGTGACCTCGGGGCGGTGGTTGAAGGAGAGGGCGTTGAAGTCGACCGCCGAGCCAAAGACCCCCCCGCGCCTGTCGGGGGCGCCGTACACCACCCGCGGAAGGCGCGCCATAACGATGGCACCGCCGCACATCGGGCAGGGCTCCAGGGTAACGTAAAGCGTGCAGTCGGGCAGGCGCCAGCCGCCGCGCACGCGGCACGCCTCCTCGATCGCCAAAAGCTCGGCGTGGTGGGTCGCCAGCTTGTCGGTCTCGCGGCGGTTGCGCGAGCGCGCAATGATGCGCCCCTCGTAAACGATCACGGCGCCCACGGGCACCTCGTCCGCCTCGGCCGCCTCGCGCGCCAGGGCCAGCGCCTCACGCATATAGAGGATATCCTCGTTTTCTCTGTCCATTCGGCACCTCACAAAACGGTAAAGATCAGCATCACGGCAAGATAGGCCGAGAGCGGGGAAAGCACAAGCTCACGGAGCGCCCCACGCTCACTCTCCTCGGCCGCGGGGAGCGCCCACGCCTCCCTTTTCGCCGTGCGGAGAAGGAGGAAAAGCCCAAGGGCCGCAAGGACACCCAGGATCCCGTAGACCCAGGGGACGGAGGCCCCGAAAAGGAGAAGGAGCGAGGTGAGGTTGTTTGCCAGGTGAAAGAGGATGGGAAGGAGAAGGGCTCCCGTCCCCTCCATCAAGAGGGCTAAGAGCAGTCCCGCCGCAAAGGCGTAGGGGATCTGGGCAACGCTGGCGTGCATCATGGCAAACAGAAGTGCCGAGCCGTAAACGGCGGTCCTGCGCCCCATCGGACGGAGGACGGCAAACAGCGCGCCGCGGCAAAAGATCTCCTCGCAAACGGCGGGCAGGAGCGCGTCAAGAAGAAGCGAAAGGCCGAAAACGCCGTAGGGCTCCGCGCCCCTAATGGGGATGCCGAGCCACGCGCAAAGCGCCCCCCAGGCGATCGAGACCCCCGCCGTTATCAGAACAAAAAGCGGGAGAAGGTAGAGCGCCCGATACCCCTTTTTGCTTTTCGGAAGGAGCGAAGGGCGCCGCGTTCCCTCGGGCGCGCGGAGGAAAAAGACGAGCGGCAAAAGGAGGGAGAGCGCCATGCCGAGGCGCCGCCAAAGCTCCCCGCCAAGGCCGCCCACCGTCAGGGAAACGGCCAGCTGGGCAAAGAGGAGGAGCGAGAGAAAGAGGGGGCGCGGCTTCATGCGGGCGGACCTCCCTTCGCCTCCTTACTGCCGCTTGGCAGCTGGGAGAGGATCACCGCCAAAAAGACGACGGCACAGCCAACGTACTCGCGCACCGACAGCACCTCCCCAAGGAAGATCGCCGCGCCGAGCACGCCAAAGAGCGACTCGGTGCTCATCAGGATCGCCGCGGGGGCAGGCGGGCAATACCGCTGACCGAGGATCTGCAGGGTATAGGCGCAGCCGCTGGACATCACGCCAAGGTAAAGGAGGGGCCAGATCACCTCGCCGATCGCGGCGAAGGAGATCTCCTCAAAAAGGAGCGCCAGAACGGTATTCAGGACCGTGCAGGTGGCAAACTGCACCATCGAAAGGCGCACCCCGTCCGAGGTGGGGAGAAAGCGGTCGACAAGCAGGATCTGCGCGCAAAAGCAGAGGGCACAGCAGAGAAGGAGCGCATCCCCGACCGCCAGCGTAAGGTCGGCACTGAGCGTATGAGCCCGAGCCCCACGATGGCAATGACCACCGAGAGCCAAAGGCGCCCGCCGATGCGGCGGTGGAAGAGGACCGCCCCCGCCAGGGGGACCAGCACGACGTAAAGCGCCGTGATGAAGGAGCCCTTGCTCGCCCCCGAAAGGCCGATGCCCGCCTGCTGAAAGGCCGAGGCCACCGCCAGTGCCGTGCCGCACGCCACCCCTCCCAAAAGCTCACCCCTCGTCAGCGGGCGGCGTGAGCGCGAGAAAAGAAAGCGCCCGTTCTTCTCCCAACGGTCAAAAAGGAGCACGGCCAGCGAAAGCACCACCGTGGCAATGAGAGAGCGCACGGCCCCGCAGGTGAAGACGCCCACGGAGTCGGCAATGATATCCTGCGCGGCAAAGGCAAAGCCCCAGATCATCGCGCCCACAAGGAGCATGGCGCTCCCCTTCATGCTTTTTTTCATAGATAAAAATCCTTACAAGTGTATCTACCCGATTATACCACTGCCCCGCGGGAAAGTCAATACGGCCCGCCGCCCCCTTTTTCTTGACACGCCCCGCCGCCTGTGGTACAATAAAGGTATCCGAGGAAAGGAGGGAGGACGCGTGCGCTACTGTCAGGAAAGCGGTGAGATCCATGTCACCGCCGAGGAGGCCGTTGCCTTCTCTCTTTTGCATTACCTTGGCACCTCGCCCACGGAGGACCTGCTTCCCCTCCGCCGTGCCGATGCCGCCCTCCGCGCCCGGCTGGGCCTTTCCGAGGCGGGCGTCCCTCTCGAATGCCGCCTGCCGTCGGGTGACCACACCTTCCGTCTCACGGCCACGGCCGATGCCGTAGAGGGGACGGGGCGTGAGCGCACGCTCACCCTCCTCGCCGTGGTGGAGGGCGCCCCCGAGACCCCCGACCCTGCCGCCGTCCGCACCGCGCGGGCGCTGGCCTACCTGGCTGCCTCCTGCCTTGAGGGGCGGACGCCGCCGCGCCTTCTCCTCCTTTTCCACAGCCCCACCCTCGGCCGTACCGCCACCGTCCGCGAGAGCGTAACGCCGAAAAAGCTTTCCGCCTTTCTCGAGAGGGTCATGGCCCCCCTCTTTCTCTTTGCGGGGCACGAGCTGGTGCGTGTCCGCCGCCGTCTGCCCGCCATGCGCCGCCTCCGCTTTCCGTACCCCGAGACCCGCCTCGGCCAGGAGGAGCTGATGAGCGCCGTCTTCCGCGCCATCTCTCGCGGCAAGCGCCTCTTTGCCTCGGCCCCCACAGGCATCGGTAAGACGGTCTCCACCCTCTACCCCGCCGTCCGCGCGATGGGGGAGGGAAGGTGCGATAAGGTCTTTTACCTCACCGCCAAGGCCACCGCCGCCCGCATGGCGGGAGAGACGGCCGCCCTGCTCGGTAAGGACGGGGCGCTCCGCGCGGTCCTGCTTGCCTCCAAGGAGCGCCTCTGCGCCCGCCGCGGCGTGCCCTGCCGCGAGGGGACCCCCTGCGAAAAGCGCCGCGCGGGCGCGGCACGGGAGGAGCAGGCACTCTCGGAGCTTTTGGCGCTGGAGCGCCCCCTGATCGGCCCTGAGGAGATCGTGGCCGCCGCCACCCGCCACGGCGTTTGCCCCCACGAGCTTTCGCTTTCGTACAGCTCCCTGTCCGACGTTATCATCTGCGACTATAACTACCTCTTTGACCCCGCCGTGCGCCTTGGGCGCTTCTTCTCGCTCGGCGGTCGCTTTGCCTTCCTCATCGATGAGGCGCACAACCTTGGCGACCGCATCCGCGATACCTACACCGTCACCCTCACGACCGAGGCCCTCGCCGCCGCCCCCCTCCCCGAGCCGAAGGAGGGGGAGACTGCTCTTGCCGAGGCCCGCGCCGCGCGGGACGAGCTTTGCCGCCTCCTTCTCTCGCTGGCTCCCGCCCCCGCCGAGGAGGGGCCGACCATGCTCCGCACCCTTCCCGAGTGGCTCCCCCTCACCCTTGGGGAGCTGCTCACACCGCTCGGCACGCTGATGCGTGACCGCCGCGCCCTCCCCGAGGAGCTGCGCAAGCCCGTCCGCTCGTTTTATTACGAAATGAAAACAATACTTGACACTCTTTCCGCTTACGACGCGGGCTTCCGCCTGGAGGTCACACGGACCGCGGCGGGCGGGGTCTCGGTCCGCACGCTCTGCCTTGACCCTGCGGGGGTGGTCTCGCGCTGCCTTGGTGACGGCAAAAGCGCCGTCCTCTTCTCGGCCACCCTCTCGCCGATCGCCTACTACCGCGATACCCTGGGCGGTGAGCGCGAGGACGAGGTGCTGGAGCTGCCATCCCCCTTCCTCCGCGATAACCTCGCCGTGGCGGTGATGGATAAGATCAGCACGCGCTACGCCGACCGCGAGCAGACCCTCTCCGAGGTTGCCGAGGCGGTCCTTGCCACGGTGCGGGCGCGGCGGGGCAATTATATGGTCTTTTGCCCCTCGTTCCTCTACGGGGAGGCGCTCCACCGTGCCGTGACCGCCCGTGCCCCGGGGCTCCGCACCCT
>JAFQWT010000122.1 GCA_017407375.1 Clostridia bacterium | reverse complement strand
GCAGATGTTACGGAGCGAGAGCATCACGCCCTTGCCCTTGCCCGTGGTGCCCGAGGTAAAGACGATCGAGGCGAGCGCCTCCTCGTCGATCTCGTAGTCAAAGTAGCTGCGGTCGCCCGCTGCCAGCTTCTCGCGGCCCGCCGCCACAAGGTCGGCAACGGGGGTAGCCCCCTCCGCGGCGCCGCCCATCGCGATGAGGGTGGTGAGCGCCGGTGCCTCGTGGCAGAGCTCAGCGATCTTGGGAGCAAGGTCGGCCGAGAAGAAGACCGTCTCACACCCCGCCGTTGCAATGATCGAGGCCACGTCCGTCACGGGCAGCTCACGGTCGATCGGCACGGTCACCGCGCCCACCGACATAATGGCCGTGTAGGAGAGGAACCAGTCCACCGAGGCCGAGCCGATGATGGCGATCTTCTTACCCTTCACGTTCATGGCGTGCAGCTCGGTGGCCAGGGCGCGCACAACGTCACGGCATTCCGCAAAGGTGATGCTCTCGGCCACCTTTTGGTGCGGGTCGGTCTTATAGCGGAAGGCCACGCGGTCAGGGTAGCGCTCCGCCACGTTTTCGGTCATCTCACGGAAGTTCTGAAAATATGTCGTCTCGTAGTGCGGGTAGTTCTTCTTGCGGTTCTTGAAGGACATAGATGTAAGGTCTCCTTTACATTTATTCTGTTTTAGCGGCACTCCTCTTGAGATTTGCGGAGTGCAGCCGTACTAAGCGGGGGAAATTGCTCCGAAGGAGCAGGACGGGGAGAAGACTGAGGACGGCATTAACGAGCGCCACGGGGAGCGCCACGCGGATGGCAAGCCCCGGCCAGAGGAAAAGGATAAGAAAGCCCGTGGGGATATTCACCGCGTGAATGACGATGCCGTACGCGGCCTCAAGGAGATAGCGCTCGGTGTAGGCAGGGTCGCCGGGGGCGGCCAGGTGGCGCTTTGGGAAGTGGGTAAAGCAGCCAAGGTCGGGGATGAGCCCCGCCCAGCGCTTAACCCCGAGGGCGCGGTAAAGGCGCGCCTCCCGCGGGCCGACGGCAAAGAGCGGGCGGCGGTAGGAGAACCAGCGCTCGGGCAGGCGGCGGATGAGGAAGGCAAACACGCCGTCCACAAGGATCACGGCCACCGTCAGAAGGACCACAGCCAGAAGCGGCTCCCAAAGCGCGATCCCCTCGGGGGGAAAGACAAGGTTGGAAAGCGCGATGAGCGCCATGGCCGCAAGGATAAGAATAAGGTAGATCACGGCGCCTCCTCCTCCCCGTAGCGGACGGGGATGCCGTAGAACTCCTCGTAGGTACGGCACCAGGCGGCATAGTTCTCGGCGGCCATTTTCTCGGTGGCCTCACGGAGGGGGAGGGAGGTGTCGGGGAGGATCGGCGGCAGGATATGGACGGTGTGCCGCGGGATAGGGAAGCCGTCGGGGCCGAGGGTCTCGGTTTCGGTCAGGGTGATGAAAAAGGGAATGACGGGCACGCCCGCGCGGTAGGCCATGTAGTAGGCCCCCGCCTTGCAGGGGCGCGGCTTTCGGTAATTCCACCACATCGCCTGCTCGGGGTAGATGAGGATCCTTTCCCCACGGCGGAGCAGGGTATCGGCGGCGCGCATCACCGTGGCAAGCCCCCGCGGTGAGGAGGCCAGCGGCAGGGTGTTGCAATGGCGGAAGAGATACCCGTAAAAGCCGGGGAAGGAGGTATAGTTCCCCTCACGGACGATCTTGTAAAGGCGCCGTTTGCCAAAGGTGTGACGGACAGAGCGCCACACGGCGTAGTTATCCAGCGCCGAAAAGTGGTTGCAGGTCAAGACGGCACCGCCCGTAACGCTGAGGTAGCTCTCCATCCCGCGTACCCCGTCAAGGAGGAAGCTGCCGCGGCGGATCATCCTCTCGTAATGGCGGGTGGCCGCGCGGTTGGCAAGGCGGGTGGCAAGGCGGGTCCTCAGGCGCTCGCCGAGGAAATCGACCTTGGTGTAATCGAGCGGAACGGTGGGCGGGTCGTCCTCCACGTCCACGTCAAAGACCCCGCGCGCCTCAAGCTCGCGGATCCTTTCAAGGACGGCAAGGCGGTCGGGCGCACGCTCGGGCGCCCCCTCCGGCGGGCGGCTCACAGGAGCCCCGCAATGCGGCGGACCGCCGCGACCACCGCCGTGAGCTTGAGCGTTGAGGCAACGGCCTTGGCCTTGCGGGCCCGCTCCTTGCGCATCTCACTCTTGGCTAAGGCCACAAGGTTTTTGTGGCACTCGCGGTCGCGGTTTACCTTCGCCTCGTCGTAGGCGGCAAGCTCGGCGCGCAGGTCGGGCCCGTAGGGGGTCTTGTCCGCATAGAGCCAGAAAATATCGGAGAAGCGGACGTCCTCGTAGTGCCAGGGCTTGCGGTCCATCTTGTAGTGGACGAGCAGGGGCGTAACGTCTCCCTCCTCAAAGGGGGAGGTGTTCCACGTATCGGGCAAAAAGCGCACCGAGCCGCGGCAGAGGACGTTGAGGTAATCCTCGTCCTGCGTTACCACAAAGCGGCGGCGTGAGAGCAGGTCAAGGAAGCGCTCCATGATGCACTCGCTGCGGAAGCGCGCCAGGTTCATCACAAGGATCCCCGCATTGAAAAATTCGTGCCGCGGGATCGAGAACAGGCACTCCACGTACCGTCCGAAAACGTCCATGCGCGCCATCACGTCCTCGGGGATCGCGGCGACCAGCACGTCGTCGGTGGGGGTGGCGTACAGCTTGGCAATGTCCCCCGTCAGGACGATGTCGCAGTCGAGGTACAGGGCCTTCTCGTATTCGGGAAACAGCTCGCTGATAAAGAGGCGGAAGTAGGTCGCGGCGGAGTAATAATCGCGCAGGACAAGGCGCTCGGCGAGGGGGGCGATCTTTTCTTTCATATCCACAAAAAGAAGCGTCGTGCGCCCCTCGGCAATAGAGAGAAGGCGCTCGCGGTTCTCCTCGGAGAGCGAGGAATTCAAGACGTGAATGCGAAGGTCGCTTCCTCTTTCGGTGTTCGCAAGGAGCGATTCCAGCGCCACCCCCAGGAGGGGGGCATAGGCGTCGTCGGTGGCAAAAAAGATGGGAATGATGCTTTGGTTTTTCATGATGATTCCTTTCATCTGTCAATAAACGGTGAGGGCCCCGTGGGGGCGTGAGCTTATATCGGGTATATTATAGCCCGCCGCGGGCGGAAAACGCAAGGAACGATGGAGCGCGCCGACTCTCGGAAGAAAAAGCACCGAGTAGAAAATCAAGAAGACGGCTCTACGCCGAGTAGAGAAGCACGAAAAATCCCGATTTTTAAGGAAAAAACGCCCATCGGCATCCCAAGGCGCCGCCGCCGCGGCTCCGAAAGCAAAAGCGTAGCCGCCTCCGTTTTTGGAGGCGGCTACGCCAATTATGCAAGGTTTTCTTTACAGAGTAGAGGGCTTACTGCGGCAGGGGAGGCGTCCCCTTCTTTTCGTTGGCGGGGCGCGTCACAATGGTCTCGCCCGCCGCCAGCGAGTGCGTGAGCCAGACGTTACCGCCGACCACGGCGCCGTCACCGATGACGGTACGGCCGCCAGGATGGTGGCCCCCGCATAAATGACCACGTGGTTGCCGATGTCGGGGTGGCGCTTGATGCCCTTGACAAGCGAGCCGTCCGCACCTACCTCAAAGTTCTTCGCACCGAGGGTGACGTGCTGATAGAGGGTGACGTGCTCCCCGATCGTGGTGGTCTCACCGATGACAACGCCCGTGCCGTGGTCAATGAAGAAATAAGGGCCGATGGTGGCACCGGGGTGGATATCAATGCCCGTGCGCTCGTGGGCGTGCTCGGTCATCATGCGCGGCAGGATCGGCACCCCGCGCAGAAAGAGCGCGTGCGCGAGGCGAAAGGTGCTGATCGCCCGAAAGGCGGGATAGCAGAGAATGATCTCGTCGGTGTGGCGGGCGGCGGGGTCCCCCTGATAGGCGGCGAGGATGTCGGTCTTCAGGACCGCGAGGATCGCAGGCAGCTCAGAAAGAAAGCCGTCGGCCACGGCGGCCCTGTCCTCCCCCTCGGGCAGGACGTAGGCAAGGGCGGAAAGGAGGGTGGCCCTGGCCGTCCGCAGGCGCTCCTCCCGCAGGGCGGGGGAGTCGGCGGCGGGAGCGCCGACGTGGCGGGGAAAGAGGGCGGCCAAAAGGTCGTGGATGAGGGCGGGCACACACTCGGCAAGGCCAAGGTAGGAGGGCCCCTCCTCCTCAGCGGCAAAGAG
>JAFQWT010000121.1 GCA_017407375.1 Clostridia bacterium | reverse complement strand
GGGAGAGGTGGCGGCGCAGCCGACGGAGAGGGCGATGGGTGGCGGGGAGATGCACGCGGGGGCGTGATGATATACACGACTGTGTCGTGATGATATACACCGCGCGGGGCGCGGTGATGGAAGACCCCTCTCAGCCGCGTACCGCGCCAGCTCCCCCCGAGGGGGAGCCATCTTGTTTTTCCGATGCTGCGGTTAACATCGGCCTCGCCCTTGGGGAAAGGTGGCGGCGTAGCCGACGGAGAGGGCGATGGAAAAGAGGCGGAGGGGGCGGAGGAGGGCGGCGGGGGAGCTTGTATATAAAAGGAAAAAGAAAAACGCCGCGGCGCGGCGTTTTTCTTTTTTTACTCTGCGGAGAGGAGCGTGAGAAAGAGGGCGATATTTGCCTCGTGCAGGGCCTCCTCACCGAAGATGGGCATACGGCGCACGCAAAGGACGGTGTCCTTTGGCATGGCGGAAAAGGCCGAGCGCGCGGCGACGGGCAGGTCGAAAAGGCGGACGCCGTAGACCGTGCCGCCGTGCGCCAGGGCGGTGACGCCCTCAGGGACGGTGGCGCCCATGTCCGCCAGCGGGATAAGGCCGCCTGCCTTGGCCTCGACCTCGTAAAGCTCGGGCGCGAGGAAGCAGAGCGTGGCGTAAAGGTCCTGCTCGAACTGCTTTTTGTTATCGTGCGTCAGCTGGGCGGCGGTGCCCTGCGCGTCCTCGGGGAGGGCGCGGATCTCGTCCTCGGTGTAGATGGCGTAATTCTGAATGGCGACGACCTTTTTCCCGTCCTCGTTGCGGTCGGGGGCGTACTCCTTGAGGAGGTTCTCCAGCTCACGGAGCTTGTTGGGGGTGGGGGCGGAATCCCCCGCGTACATCACGTGGACGTCGTTCCCCTTGCCGTTGGCGGCGCACTGCGTGAAGCAGACCGTCAGCACGATCAGCATAAAAAGGCCGAGGAGGAAGGGCCACTTATAGTGATACCAGAAGTTTTCAAGCCAGCGGAAAAAGGGCGAGGTGACCTTGACGTCACCCGACAGCTTATCGTTGGTTTCGGGCATAGGACGCTCCTTATAATAGGATAGGAAGCAACCCAAGATACCGCGGCACCTTGGGTTGGTCGTTTATTCGGTCGGCTTCATCGTGGGGAAAAGCAGCACGTCACGGATCGAGGCCGAGTCGGTCAAGAGCATGACGAGGCGGTCAATGCCAAAGCCGAGGCCGCCCGTGGGGGGCATACCGTACTCGAGGGCGGTGACGTAATCGTAATCGACCTCGGCGCGGCTCTCGGGCTCCTCCTTGAGCTTTTCGGCGACCTGGTACTCAAAGCGGCCCTTCTGGTCGATGGGGTCGTTAAGCTCCGAGAAGGCGTTGCCGTACTCGGTGGCGTTGATGAAGTACTCAAAGCGCTCGGTAAAGAGGGGGTTCTCGGGCTTGCGCTTGGCCAGCGGGCTGTTCTCCACGGGGTAATCGTAAATGAAGGTGGGCTGAATGAGCTTCTCCTCGACGTACGCATCGAAGAACTCGAGAAGGACGCGGCCGCGCGTGGCATCGGTGGCGACCTCCACGTGGTGCGCCTTGGCCACGGCACGGGCCTCCTCATCGGTCGCCCACGCGTTGTAATCGACGCCCGCGTACTTCTTGACCGCCTCCACCATGGTGAGGCGCTCCCAGTGGCCCATGTCGATCTCCTTACCCTGGTAGGTGATGACAAGGCCGCCCGTCACCTCGAGGGCGAGGTGCTTATAAAGCTCCTCGACAAGGTCCATCATGCCCTTGTAATCGGTGAAGGCCTGGTACAGCTCGATCGTGGTGAACTCGGGGTTGTGCTTCGGGTCCATACCCTCGTTACGGAAGATACGGCCGACCTCATACACGCGGTGGAGCCCGCCGACGATGAGGCGCTTGAGGTAGAGCTCGGTCTCGATGCGGAGGTACATATCCATATCGAGCGTGTTGTGGTGCGTTTTGAAGGGGCGCGCGGCGGCGCCGATCTCCAGCGGCACGAGAATGGGGGTATCGACCTCAAGGAAGCCCCTCTCGTCAAGGTAGGCGCGGATAAGGCGCAAGATCTGCGAGCGCTTCAAGAAGGTGTCACGCACCTCGGGGTTGACGATGAGGTCAACGTAGCGCTGGCGGTAGCGGAGGTCGGTATTCGTAAGGCCGTGGAACTTCTCGGGCAGGGGAAGGAGCGACTTGGCAAGCAGCGTTAAGGACTGCACGTGCACCGAGATCTCCCCCGTGCGGGTGCGGAACACAAAGCCCGAAAGCCCGAGGATATCGCCAACGTCGTACTTCTTGAAGGCGGCGTAGGCCTCCTCACCGAGGTCGTCACGCGTGACGTAGCACTGGATCTTACCCTCACCGTCGGCCAGGTGCAAAAAGGACGCCTTACCCATCACGCGGCGGCTCATCATACGGCCGCCAAGCGACACGGTCTTGCCCTCGTAGCCCTCAAAATCGGCAAGGATCGCGGCCGAGGTGGCCGTGACCTCATACTTTGTCAGCTGAAAGGGGTCGTTGCCCGCCTCCTGAAGGGCGGTCAGCTTGGCACGGCGGACGGCAAGCTCGCCCTGTGCCTCTTGAATGTTCTCTTGCATGATGTCTCCTTTTATCGTCTTGTGGCGCGGATCTCCAGGTGCACCTCGGTCCCGTTCGGAAGCTCGGCGGTGGCAACGTCACCCGCGCGCTTGCCGACAAGGGCGGCACCGATGGGCGACTGGTCGGAGATCTTCCCCGAGAAGGGGTCGGCCTCGTAGGAGCCGACGATGTGGTACTCGGTCTCCTTGCTTCTTTCCCTGTGATAGACCGTGACGAAGGAGCCGATGCCGACAACGCTGTCGTCCATCTCGCTCTCCTCCACGACCACGGCGTTTTTGATCATGTCCTTCAGCTCTTCCTTGCGGTAGGCGAGCTTGGTCTGCTCCTCCTTGGCCTCGGTGTACTCGCTGTTTTCCGAAAGGTCACCGAACGAGCGCGCGGTGGAGATGTCCTTTTTATTCTTCTCAATGGCCTCCTCAAGGGCCTTCATCTCGAGGAGCAGGGCCTCATAGCCCGCTTTGGTATAGGTTCTTTCTTTCGTCATGGCAGTCTCTCCTTACTTATTGCGCGTTTGCCGAGGTGAGATGGGCGATGGCCGCCCTGAGCTGGGCATCCTCGTCAAGCGTGAGTTTATAAATGTTTTTCCGGCTCGCCTCCTCCGACAGCGAGACGGCAAGGTCGGGCGTGATGCCGACGCCGTCATAGTTCGGAGAGACGGGGGGATCGTAGCGGAAGATGGTCACGGTCACGGCGGAGCCGTCATTATCCACGTAGAAGGACGACTGACCGACGCCCTTGCCGTAGGTCACCTCACCGATGACGGTGGCAACGCCGTAATCCATGAGCGACGAGGTGAAAAGCTCCCCCGCCGAGGCGGTGTTGCCGTTGGCCAGCACGGTCAGGGGGGCGGTGATGGCGTGGTTTTCGTAATACACGCGGTCAACGCCGTCCATATACACGCGCGAGACGTCGTAGATCGTGGTGACCGTCTTATCGTAGCGCGGGTCCTTGTAATTCATGTGGACGATGTCGCCGTTTGGCAGGATATACTCAAGGATCGCGACCACCGAGGTGAGCGTGCCGCCGGGGTTGTTGCGGACGTCAAAGACGTAGGCCTCCGCCCCGCCCGCCGCGAGGGCCTCGTAGGCCTCCACGAACTGCTCGTAGGTGCGGTCATCAAACGACGTGATGCGGATATAGCCGATGTCCCCGTCCAGCATCTTATGGTCGACCGTTTCCTCGGTGACCTTGCGGCGGGTGACGGTGTAGTCACGGCGGACGCCGTCCCTCTCGATCGTCAGGGTGACGGTGGTGCCGACCTCCCCGCGCACGCGGTTGATGGCCTCCTGGTAGCCGATCTCGGCAAAGTCCACGCCCTCAACGGCCACGATAAGGTCGCCGGGGAGCAGGCCCGCCTCCTCGGCGGGGGAGCTTGCAAAGACGGTCAGGATATCGGCATACCCCTCGGCATTCAGGGTGACGGACACGCCGATGCCGCTGTATTCCCCGCTGATGTCCTCGGTATAGTCGCCGTAGGACGAGGGGTCGTAATAGTAGGCGTAACGGTCACCGAGCACCGCAAGGTAGGAGTTGATGAACACCGTGGTGGCGATCTCGGTCTCGGTCACGCGGTCATAGTAGTAATTGGCAAGGATGTGGTCAAAGACCTCGGGAAGGCAGACCTCTATCTCGCGGAATTCCCCGATATAGTAGGTGCGGAACACCTTCTCGGTCTCTTCCACCTTATCGTAATTCACAAGGTCGAGAAAGGCGCGGAAGGCGGCCTCATCCGCCGACTCCCCCGAGGTGGAGGACGGCGAGGAGGTGGAAAAATAGCTCTCGGTCGCCCGTGTGACAAGGGCGCTGAGCCCCTCCTCAAACACCCCGCACGAGGCAAGCGGCAGGGAAAGGAGAAGGGCCGCAAGAAGGAGCGAGAGAGCGCGGTACAGCTTATGCTTCAAGGTGGGCCTCCGTTTAGAACTTGGCGGGCTTGGTGGAAAGGTACTTGCGTACCATCAGGGCCACCTTAAAGGTAACGGCGTGGTCAAACTCGCGAAGATCGAGCCCTGTCAGCTTGCGGATCTTTTCTAAGCGGTAAACGAGGGTGTTACGGTGGACGTAGAGACTTTCCGCCGTTTTCGAGACGTTCAGGTTGTTTTCAAAGAAGGCGCGGACCGTCTTCATCTGGGTATCGTCATCCCGC
Source organism: Clostridia bacterium (assembly GCA_017407375.1). Classification (GTDB taxonomy): domain Bacteria; phylum Bacillota; class Clostridia; order Oscillospirales; family CAG-272; genus UBA1740. The sequence goes on along the minus strand of JAFQWT010000121.1, from coordinate 9,962 downwards.
GACTCCAGCGACTCGAGCGAGCCGCGCTTGAAGACCTCCTGGAGGAAGGCCTCGCAAAGCGAGGTGGGGAGCTGGTAGATAAGGCGCCCGATGCCGAGGTTTTCATAGCTGATGACGCTCCGCTCGGTGTCAAACACCTTCCCGACCTCAAGGGCGATGCGCGCCTCCTTGTAGGCACGGGCGAGGTCCTTGAGGTTATCGACGATGGTCGAGATGCCGATGTAGACGCGCTTCGGATAGGACTCGGTCATAAGCGTTTCGACGATCGAGGCGGCCAGCTGCTCAAGCTCCTGGCTGTCGGCCGTGGGCTCGACCTCCTTGACAAGGACGATGTCCTGCTCACCGATGTTGATGACGTAATCGTGCGTTTTGTCGGGGAACATGCCCTGAATGATGTCGTAGGGCATCATATCCACCTTGTCCGAGAACTTGATGACCAGCACCGCGTGATGCTCCTCGGAGGTGAAGTGCAGCTCCTTGCTCTTAATGTAGATGTCGCTCGGCAGGATGTTGTCAAGCATGATGTTTTTGATGAAGGAGCCCTTATCGTACTTCTCGTCCGAGAGGTTGCTGATGTTGGCCAGCGTGATGGCCAGAAGGCGGGAGAAGGTATCCGCCTCGGCATCGCCGCCCTCCACAAAAACAATAGCGCCTCCCTTATCGGCGGCGTTGATATAGCGGTAGGTCACTCCACCGAGCACCGCCATCTCCTGTGAGAAGGCCAGCTCGTCGTGGATATCCGAACGGATCTCACCGATACGGGAAAGCTCGCTGGAGGCCGTGACGATCCCGTTTCCATCGATCACGCCGATGTTCCTGTTCACCACGCCCTTCATCTGCTGAATGACGCTCTGAAACAAACGGTTTGACATACTGTTTGGTCCTTTCGGTTGTTAATTCTGTGGTATATTGTACCGCATTCTTCGTCATTTTGCAATAGGTTTTACAAAATTTTCACAAAACCTTCTCGCGGTTTTTATTCATTTTTACTCTTTTTTACCAAAGCCATAGCGGTAGCCGATGCAGGAGAGGGCCACGAGCGGTGCCGTCTCACACCGCAGAATGCGCTTGCCAAGGCCTGTCATGGCCATGCCCGCCTCCCGCGCGGCGGTGGCCTCCTCCTCCGAAAAGCCCCCCTCCGAGCCAACGACAACGGCCAGGGAGCGGGGGGAGTCAAGAGGCCCGAGCACCTCGGCAATGGGGCGGGTGAGGGCCCCCTCGTAGCAAAAGAGGACGGTCTCGTACGCGGCGGCGGCGGCCAGCATCCCGCCATAGGAAAGCGTCTCCCCCACGCGGGGAAGGCGCGCCCTGCCGCACTGCCCTGCGGCGGCCACGGCGATCTTATTGTAGCGGGAAAGCAGGCGCGCGCTCTTGTCCTCGGCAGGACGGCGCACACAGCGCGAGGAGAAAAAGGGCGTGATCTCGGTGGCGCCCAGCTCCACCGCCTTTTCTATGACGGTCTCAAGCTTATCGCCCTTCGGGTACGCCATAAACAGGCGGACGGGAAAGGGGTACTCGGTGTCCGAGGGGGCCACGGCCAGCACCTCCGCCACGCACCGCTCGGGCGTGAGGGAGGTAAGGCGGGCGCGGTACTCGTTGCCCTCCCCGTCCGAGAGGGTCAGCTCCTCCCCCACCGCCATGCGGAGCGAGAGTGAGACATGGCGGGCCTCCTCCCCCGTGAGGACGGCCTCGGTGGCCGTGGGGGAGAGGGAGCCGTCGGTAATGAAAAATCTCGGCATCTTACGCCCTCCCGAAAAGCATGGCGACCCAGTCTCCCTCGCGCTTTTCACGGAGGAAGGTAAAGCCCGCGGCGGCAATGCCCTCCCGCACCTCGTCGGCGCGGGCCGAGAGAATGCCCGAAACGGCCAGAAGGCCGCCGCGCTTGAGGTAGGGGGGCGCCGCGGGCGCCAGGCGGAGCAGAATGTCGGAAACGATGTTGGCGGCCATCAGGTCGTAGCCGCCCTCGCGGTGCGGCACGGCGGAAAGGAGGTCGGAGACCTCGGCCACAACGCCCGAAAGGCCCGCGTCGGCAATGTTCTTCTTGGCCACGCGGACGGCCTCGGGGTCAAGGTCGTAGGCGGCGGCGCTCTCCGCACCGAGAAGGCGGGCGGCAAGGGCCAAAATGCCGCTGCCGCAGCCAACGTCAAGCACGTGCTCCCCGCCGCGGATCTCCTCGTCAAGAAGCTCGATCATCATGTGCGTCGTCTCGTGGGTGGCAGTGCCAAAGGCGGTGCCCGGGTCCATGCGGAGGATAAGCTCCCCCTCCCGCGGCGTGTACTCCTCCCACGCGGGCACCACGGTCAGCCGCCCGAAGGGAATGGGGTGATAATAGCGCTTCCAGTTCTCGGCCCAGTCCTCCTCGCGGATGCCGTCCACCGTGAGGGTCGCGGTAAGGCCGCCCTCGCGGAGGCGCTCACGGACAAAGGCCGTGGCCTCGGCAAGCGAGCGGTCGGCAGGGAGAAAGACCGAGACGCGCGCCGTCTCACGGTCGGCGCTTGCCAGCTCCTCGGACAGCACCTCCCCGTACGGGCTGTCGGCCGTGAGGTCGGAAAGGTCCTCGATGAGGAGCCCCTCGTCCAGCATCGAAAGCACGGCGGAAAGCAGGGGCACGTCGGCGCTCCTTCCCTCCAGTGTCAGCTTTGTCCATTCTGCCGTAGCCATATGCGTACCTCCTCACAGTCCATGCGTATTCTTTCGGAAAGCTCCGAAAGTGAAGAAAACTTTACCTCACCGCGCAAGCGGGTGAGAAATTCAAGCGTCAGGGGCTCCCCGTAAAGCTCGCCCGTGTGGTCAAGGATATGCGTTTCCAGCCGTACCTCGCTCCCCGCAACGGTCGGGCGGGTGCCAACGTCAGTGACGCCAAAGGCCGCTTTGCCGTCGGGAAGGCCAACGCGCGTGACGTAGACCCCAAAGCGCGGCAGGGCGCGCCCTGCGGGCGGGCAAAGGTTGGCGGTGGGAAAGCCGAGCCCCACGCCGCGCCCGTCCCCGCGCACAACGGGGAGGGTGAGGTCGTACGGACGGCCAAGGAGGGCCGTGGCCTCGGCACAGTCGCCCCGCTCGAGCGCCTGCCGCACGCGGGTGGAGGAGATCGGCTCACCGCCGTGAAGGACGGGAGGGAGGGCCACGGCCGCGGCCCCGTGCTTTGCCAGAAGGCGCCCAAGGCAGGCGGCGTCTCCCGCGGCGCGGTGGCCAAAGCGGAAGCCGTCCCCCGTGACCGCCACGCGGGTGCCAAGCGCCCCCACCAGCACGGTATCGACAAACGCCTCGGGCGTGAGGTGGGAGAGGGCGGAAAACTCAGAAAACACCGCCATATCCGCCCCCGCGGCGGCAAAGAGCGCCGCCCGCTGGGCATCGTCACTCAGGTGGGGCGTGCCCACCTTGGGCGCATCCTCCGCCCGAAAGGTAAAGACGAGAAGGGGGAGCGCCGAGCGGAGGGCCTCCTCCCGCGCGGCGGCCAAAACGGCGGCGTGAGCGCGGTGGACCCCGTCAAAAAAGCCGAGGGCGACCACACAGCCGCGGGGGGCAAGGGTGCCGAGGGGGGCGGCGGCCTTCAGTATCTTCACGGGCGTTCTCCTTTCCATAAATATATTATAGCCCGATTATTATACACTACACGGAGGGAAAAGTCAAGAAATTTTGCCCTCGGGCGGTGAGCGTCTTGCATTTTGCCGCCGCCCTATGCTATAATAAGAGCATCCTATTCCAAAGGAGCTTATATGAAGCGTACGCTCTCTCTCCTTCTTGCTCTTCTCCTTCTGACCCTTGGCGCTCTGCCGCTTTCGGGCTGCGATAAGAACGAGCTGGAGTTCATCCTCCTTGCCGACGGCACCTACGGTGTCCGCGCGGTGCGCCCCGACCGCATTGAGGTGCTTACCGTCCCCGAAAGCCATGAGGGGGTGGCCGTGACCGCCCTTCTGCCCCGCGCCCTTGAGGGGGCGGCGCGCCTTACGGAGGTCACCCTGCCCGAGGGCATCAAAACGCTCGGGGATGCGGCCTTTGCGGGCTGCACGGCCCTCACCGCCATCACCCTGCCCTCCTCCCTCACCTACGTTGGCAGCTCGGTCTTTGACGGCTGCACGGCGCTTGCCTACACCGAGTGGGAGGGGGCCTACTACCTTGGCAACGCCGAGGCGCCCACCCTCTACCTTGCCGCCGTCAAGAGCCGCGGCATCACCGAGGCGACCCTGCCGAGCGGGGTGCGCTTTATCGCCTCACGCGCCTTTTACGACTGCCGTGAGCTCGCGTCCGTCACCCTGCCCAGCGACCTGCTTTCGGTAGGGGCGGAGGCCTTTGGCCGCTGCACGGCGCTGCGTCGGGTGGAGATTTCCGACCTTTCCGCCTTTTGCCGCATCGCCTTTGCCGATGAAGCGGCCAACCCCGCCGCCGTGGCGGGCGCCCTCTCGCTAAACGTCACCCCCATCACGGCCCTCACCGTTCCCGAGGGCGTAACGGCCATCGGTGACTTTGCCTTCCTCGGCCTCCCCCTCACCGAGATCACCCTGCCAACCACTCTCGTCTCGGTTGGTGACTACGCCCTCGCAGGGACCGCCGTCACCGCCCTCACCCTTCCCTCCTCTCTCACCGTCATCGGTGAGGGGGCCTTCCGCCACGCGGCCGCGCTGACCGAGGTAACGCTCCCCGCGGCGCTCCTCTCCATCGGCCGTGACGCCTTTTACGGCTGCACCGCGCTCACAAGCGCCACCCTCCAAAATACCGAGGGCTGGTACGTGGACGGCGTCCCCCTCCCGCCCGAGGACATCGCGACCCCCGCCGCCACCGCCGCCTCCCTCTCGGGCGTTTACACCGACAGCGTCTGGACGCGGAAGGAAAAATAAAAAAAGGAGCCATCGGCTCCTTTTTTTTCGCCGTTCGCCCCACCCCTTGCGTGTTCCCCTCTCACCCGACTCCGTCGGGAGCTCCCCCTCGGGGGGAGCCTCTGAAAGCCGCGCTTCGTTTTCGTTTCTGTTCGTCTAATATCGGCCTCGCCCTTGGGGAGAGGTGGCGGCGTAGCCGACGGAGAGGGGTCTTGCCCCCGCCGCCACCGCCCCTGCGAAAGCGCCTCTCATGCCGAAGGCGTATTTTCATACGTCGAGAGCGCGAGAGGCGCGGTAGAAGAAGAAGGAGCCGCTGGCTCCTTCTTCTTCGTTTATGCACAATTCGCCGCGGAAAGCGTGGGAATTTCGTGGAGAAATTTTCGTTCTCCGACCCGATGGCGTATTTTCATACGTCAAGCGGTCGGAAACGGGAATTTATGCCGAAATTCGCCGCTATCACAGGGTGACGCGCTCGGCGAAAATAACCCTTCCTCCCTCGGTCTCAAGCAAAACGCCCTCGGCCTTCATTTTACCCTCGGCGGGGTGGAATTTGTGGTTGACGGCGGTGAGGTAACGGGTGAGGACGTCCTCGGGGTCGATGCCGAGGATCGAGCCGCGGGGGCCGCACATACCAAGGTCGGTGACGTAGCCCGTGCCCTTCGGAAGGATGGTGAGGTCGGCGGTCGGAACGTGGGTGTGGGTACCGACGACCGCCGTCACGCGGCCGTCCAGGTAATGCCCCAGCGCCAGCTTTTCCCCCGTGGCCTCGGCGTGGAAGTCAACAAGGGCCAGGTCGTAGCGCCCGCGGTGGCGCTCGAGGACCGCGTCCGCCGTTTCAAAGGGGGAGGCGAGGGGCGGCTCCATATGCACGCGGCCAAGGAGCGACATGACAAGCACGCGCACGCCGCTTGCCGTCCGCACGATCACCGAGCCGCAGCCGGGAGCGGCGGCGGGGTAATTGGCGGGGCGCAGAACGGCGGCCATCTCATCAATGGCGCCAAGGAGCGAATAGCTTTGCAGGGTGTGGTTGCCCCCCGTGAGGACGTCCGCCCCCGCTCCGAGCAGGAGCTTGGCGGTGTCGGGCGTGGGGCCGAGGATAAAGCCGCCGTTCTCGGCGTTGACGGTGCAAAGGTCCACCCCGTTTTTGGCACGGTAGGCGGGCAGCACCGAGCTAAGGTACTCGGCGGCGGCGGGAGAGGTGACGTCTCCCAGCATCAAAATCCTTGTCATAACAGCTCTTTCTATGCCCAAAGGGCGAGGAAAATAAGGAGAACATAGCGGGGGCTATGCTCTCCTTTTCTTTTTACTTTGCGTAGTCGGTCACGCGGCTCTCGCGAATCAGGTTCACCTTGATCTGACCGGGGTACTCCATGGTCTCCTCGATCTTCTTCGCAATGTCGCGCGCAAGGATGGTCATACCGTCATCGGTCACGGCCTCGGGCTTCACCATCACGCGGATCTCACGCCCCGCCTGAATGGCAAAGGTCTTCTCGACCCCCGTGAACTCGTTGGCGATCTCCTCGAGCTTTTGCAGGCGCTTGATGTAATTCTCCACGTCCTCACGGCGGGCACCGGGGCGCGCGGCCGAAATGGCGTCGGCCGCCTGGACGATGAAGGCGATGGTGGTGGTGGGCTCCACGTCCCCGTGGTGCGCCTCAATGGCGTGGATGACCTCACGGCTCTCGCGGTACTTCTTGGCGACCTCCACACCCAGCTGAATGTGCGTGCCCTCGGCCTCGTGCGTCATGGCCTTACCGATATCGTGCAGAAGGCCCGCGCGCTTGGCGGTCATGCTGTCAACGCCCAGCTCCTCGGCAAGGATGCCCGAAAGCAGCGAGACCTCGACCGAATGACGCAGTACATTCTGGCCAAAGCTCGTGCGGTAGCGCAGGCGACCAAGGAGACGGATCTCCTCGGGGTTCAGGCCGTGGACGCCCGTCTCAAAGACGGCCTTTTCGCCCGCCTGCTTCATGGCGTTCTCGACTTCCTTCTGGGCCTTCTCCACGACCTCCTCAATGCGGGCGGGGTGGATGCGGCCGTCAGCGATCAGCTTTTCAAGGGCCAGGCGCGCCACCTCACGGCGGACGGGGTCAAAGCCCGAAACGGTGATGGCCTCGGGCGTGTCGTCAATGATCAGCTCAACGCCCGTCAGCGCCTCAATGGCGCGGATGTTACGGCCCTCACGGCCGATGATGCGGCCCTTCATCTCCTCGTTCGGCAGCGGCACCACCGAAATGGCGATCTCGGCCACGTGGTCGGCGGCACAGCGCTGAATGGCCAACGACAGCAGATCACGGGCGCGCTCGCTCGCCTCCTCCTTGAAGCGGGCCTCGTACTCCGCGATCTTGACCGCGGTCTCGTGCGAGATCTCGCTCTCCACACGCTCAAGGAGCTCGGCCTTGGCCTCCTCCGCCGTCGTACCCGAGAGGCGCTCCAGCACCTCACGCTGCTCGGCAAGGGCCTGCGTGATCTTCTCCTTTAAGGACTCGGCCTCCTTCTCCTTTTCCTGGAGGCGGACCTCCTTCTTTTCAAGATTTTCGATCTTGCGATCGAGGTTCTCCTCCTTTTGTGCCAAGCGGTTTTCCTGACGGGCCACCTCCTTACGGCGCTCCTTCAGGTCTCTTTCGGTCTCGTCCTTAATGGCAAGGGCGTTTTCCTTGGCTTCAAACAGGATCTCTTTTTTCTTGGCTTCCGCGGTATGCATGGCATCCGCAAGGATCTCTTTGGCTTGGAGCTGTGCCGAGCCGATCTTCTTTTCCGACAGCTTCATGCGGAGCACAAAGCCAAGAAGAAGACCGAGGGCCGCACAGCCAACGGCGATCAAAACCACAACAATGGGGTTCATTACCGTACACCTCCTTTTCTCTTTTCTCTTTCGTTAAATTTCGTATATGAATCTTTGCCACCGCCCGTGGGGGCGGGCACCGCGCCACTGCGCAGGCGCGGCGGGTAAAAACTATACACCACTCTGTATTATACCTTATTTTTTTATATATGTCAAGGTTTTTCCCGCCGAGCGCGGGCGGCTTTTTCCCCCCGCGGCATCCCCCCTGTCCCGTGTTTACGAAAAATTCACAAAATCGCCCCCCAAAGGGGTTGACATCGCGGCCCGCCTGTGGTATCTTATAGTCAGGTTAGCACTCTCGGCTTTTGAGTGCTAAAACCAAAAACGGCAAGGGAGGAGAGACGCTTGGACGGAAAACTGCCTGAGGAATACCGCCTCAGCGAGAGAAAAAAGAAGATTCTCAAAGAGATCATTGATGCGTACATCACGTACGGTGAGCCCGTCGGCTCCAAATATCTGGCAGAAAATCAGCAGTTGGCCTGCTCCTCTGCTACCATCCGCAACGAGATGGCGGAGCTTGAGGACATGGGCTTTCTTGAGCAGCCGCACACCTCCGCGGGGCGTGTCCCCAGTGAGCTTGGCTACCGCTTTTACGTCAACTCGCTCCTTGAGCAGTACCGCATGACGTCGGGGGAGATCGAGGCGATCAATTCCTCCCTAAAGACAAAGCTGGCCGAGATGGACCAGCTGCTCTCCGAGGCCTCCCGCATTGCGGCGGCCGTGACCAATTACACGGGCATTGCCGTCAAAAGCCGACCGAAGGCCGCCGCCGTCCGCCGCTTTGAATGCGTGCGGGTGGACGCCACGCAGTTTGTGCTGGTGATGATGCCAACGGGCGGCGGGACCGCCATCACGCGCTCGGTACGGACGCCGCTGCCCCTCACGCCCGAGGAGCTGGCACGCCTCCTTTCGCTCTTTAACGAGAAGCTGACGCTCACACCGCCCGAGGGCTTTACCCTGCCCCTGATCGCTGAGATCGAGCGGGGCATGGGCCGCCTTGGCGTGGTGGTCTCCCCCATCGTGCATACGGTGTACGAGGCCCTCAGCGAGGCCGTTCAGCCGCATACGGCGGTCGAGGGTGTCGGTCATTTGCTCCGCTACCCCGAATATGCCGACGTGGATAAGCTCCGCTCGCTCCTTGACGTTCTTGAAAACAAGGAGGAGCTACAAAACCTGGTGCCGCTGGATGACGGCGACACGGGGGACGTCAACGTGTTTATCGGCAGTGAGAACAGCGTGAAGGTCATGGAGCACTCCACCCTCGTTTTCCGCAGCATCCGCCGCGGCGGGCGTGTGGTGGGCGCCATCGGCGTCATCGGCCCGCGCCGCATGGACTACTCCCGCGTCATCGCCACGATCGACGGGATCGCGGGGAGGATCGACGCGATGCTCGGCTCGGATGACGACACCTCACATCTTTTGAAAGGATAGGAACATGGAAGAAGAAAAGACCACTCCCGCCGCCGAGGAAACGGCGGCCGAGGAGCCGACCGCTCCCGCCGAGGAGCCAACGCTTGACAAAAAGGGGGAGCGCAAGCTGCTCCGTGAGCTTTCTGCCCTCGAAAAGAAGCTTGGTGAGGCCCAAAAGGAAAACCTCGAGCTTTCCGACAAGCACCTGCGCCTGGCCGCGGAGTACGATAACTTCCGCCGCCGTGCCACCGCTGAGCGGACCGCCGCGTATACCGACGGGCTGGAGGGGGCGCTCGAAAAGCTCCTGCCGATCCTCGATAACCTCGAGCGGGCCGCGCTCTACCGCGATGCCGAGCGCGTGGCCGAGGGGCTGGCCCTCACCGCCCGTGCCGCCGCCGAGGCGTTTGCCGCCCTTGGGGTCGAGGAGTTCGGTGCGGTGGGCGAGACCTTTGACCCCAACCTCCACAACGCCGTGATGCACGTGGAGGACGAGGAAAGGGGCGAGGGCGAGATTGCCGAGGTCCACCAGAAGGGCTACAAAAAGGGAGATCGCATTCTCCGCTACGCCATGGTCACCGTGGCCAACTGAAAACAAAAAATAAAAACAAAACTTTACAATATTCGGAGGAAATTGAATTATGGGTAAGATCATTGGTATTGACCTTGGTACGACCAACTCGTGCGTTGCGGTGTTTGAGGGCGGCGAGCCCAGCGTGATCCCGAATCCCGAGGGTGCGCGCACCACCCCCTCGGTGGTCGGCTTTTCGAAGACGGGCGAGCGCATGATCGGCCAGGTGGCCAAGCGCCAGGCCATCACCAACCCCGACCGCACCGTCATGAGCATCAAGCGCGAGATGGGTACCGATTATAAGGTAGAGATCGACGGCAAGAAG
>JAFQWT010000120.1 GCA_017407375.1 Clostridia bacterium | reverse complement strand
GCACTGCCGTCTCGGGTATGGTACGCACCGAGGGCGCCCGCCTCTACCTTTCCGAGGATATCCGCTTCGGCGTTCCCTTTGAGACACTCTCCGAGGCCCTTTTTGAGGGTGTGGACGGGGAGGACTACGAGCTGGGCCTTACCTCGTGTGACGAGCCCTTTGACCACGGGGACGCCGACCCCCTCGCCGCCCGTTTGATCGAGGCCTTTGCCCGCGTAACGGGCAAGGAGGATGCCACCCCTTACCGCAGTGGCGGCGGTACCTACGCCCGCTGCCTGCCGCGCGCTTACAGCTGTGGCCTCCTCTACCGTGAGGCGGGCGTCCCCGCGCCCCTTGCACTCCCCGCGGGGCATGGCGGCCCTCATATGCCCGACGAGTACGTCTTTGGCGAGGAGCTGGTGCGCGGCACGCGCATTCTGACAGAATACCTCCTGACGGCTGCCGAATATCTGAAGAATGAGTAAAGATTTCTTTACAAGCTGTGAGATCTGCCCCCGCCGATGCGGCGCCAACCGCCGCGCGGGGGAGACGGGTGCCTGCCGCGTGGGAGCCGATCCTGTCCTTGCGCGTGCGGGCCTTCACGCGTGGGAGGAGCCCTGCCTTTCGGGCACGCGCGGCTCGGGCACGGTCTTTTTCTCGGGCTGCTCGCTCGGGTGTGTCTATTGCCAGAACGCGCGCATTGCGGGCGGGGAGGTCGGCCACCCCGTCTCCCCCTCCCGCCTTGCCGACATCTTTCTTGAGCTGGAGGCGGCGGGGGCGCATAACGTCAACCTTGTGACCCCCACCCACTTTGCCCCGCTCCTTTCGGAGGTGATCCCCCTGGCGCGCTCGCGCGGGCTCACCCTGCCCATCGTCTATAATTCCGGCGGCTATGAGCGGGTGGAGACCCTCCGCGCTCTGGCGGGCCTTATTGACGTCTATCTTCCCGATTTCAAGTATGCCGATGCCGCCCTGGCGGCCAGGTATTCCTCCGCCCCCGACTATCCCGAGGTGGCACGCGCCGCCCTTGCCGAGATGATCGCCCAGCAGCCAACGCCCGTCCTTGACGGGGACGGCCTCCTGCAAAGGGGCGTTATCGTGCGGCACCTCTTGCTTCCGGGTGCCTACCGCAACTCGCACGACGTGGTGAAGTACCTTGCCACGCTCCGCCACGCGGTCTACATCAGTCTTATGAGCCAATACACCCCCATGGCGGGCGTATCCTCCCGCTTTCCCGAGCTTTCCGAGCGCGTGCGGGACAAGGACTACCGCCGCCTCGTCGCCTACGCCGTCCGCCTTGGTATTGAGCGGGCGTACGTCCAGGAGGGCGGCGCCGCCGAGGAGAGCTTTATCCCCGCCTTTGACCTTACGGGCGTTCTGCCGAAGGAATAAAAAAAGACCACGCCAAGCGTGGTCTTTTCGTTTATGCCAAGATCGGCCGTCCCGGAATTAATAGCCGACCTGCTCCCAGCAATCAAACGGCGCGGCTAGCTCCTCGCTGACGTACACCTGGGTCTTCATCAGCTGGAGCATCGAGCTCGGCACGTAGGGCGTCACAGGGCCGTGAAGCACAAGGCGCGAGGTCATTCTCTGCCAGGACGAGAAGGTGCAGTTGGTGAGCAGGGCGTGGACCTCGATCCTCTCACGGGCGTTCTTCACGTCGTACGGGCCGATGGTGGCGGCGCAGGGCGGCACGTCCGCAATGTAGCCCGACTGACCGAACACGCCGTGGAGCGAGTTCTGGGCCACGGTGAGGGGATGGAGCTTCACGATCTTGGCCTTCTGATCGAAGTACTCGTCGTCAAGACTCGTAAGGATCTCCTTGTTGCCGAGGAACTCAGGCACAGGATCGATGAAGGCCATGTGGCCGGTCCAACCGGGGGAGGAGGAGCAGATGTCGGCGCCGCCCTCACCGCAGTCGGTGATCATGTCGGAGTAGTAGGAGATGTTCTTGTTGGTGGGGTAGTTGACGTTGGCCATGGGCATACGGAGCTTCGGATCGATCTGGTACACGAAGTACTTGAGCATCGAGTGAGCAAAGCCCGACTGGTAGGTCTCGGGGGCGATGTTGCCGTCCTGGTCGGCCCACTCGTCCATCGCAAAGAGGTGGACCTTGGAGCAGTCGACCTTGAAGTAGTTGATGAGCTGAGCCAGGGGAATGTAGGTCTCGGGCTCGGGGTTACCGAGGATCAGGGTGATCTTCTTGCCGTTCTCGGAGGCCTCCTTGATGCGGGAGAAGAGGGTGGCGATCAGCACGGGATGGGGGTTCTGCATGACCTTTAACAATTAAGTTATATTTATTAAAATTGATATTATTTACAATATCCATAGTTCCATCCTCACCAGTTTTTCTAAAGGTTGGAACATACAATATATTTTTTGCATAAGATAAGTACCCCTACGGGCTTTGCCCGAGCTATTATAAAAAAAGGAGAAAAAGAAATGAAAGACATCATCTTCGATCCCCCCACGACCTTTGACTTTAAGTGCGCGGAGTACGTGCCCTTTAAGGACAGAGAGGT
>JAFQWT010000119.1 GCA_017407375.1 Clostridia bacterium | reverse complement strand
TTTATCCTCTCGCGTGTGTGATGCTTTCGTACAATTCGATATATTTCGCCGCCGAGCGGCGCCAGGAGAAATCGGTAAGGAGGCAGGTGCGGCGCAGGCGCGCCCAGGCGGCGGGGTCGGTGCGGTAAAGAGCCAGCGCTTCAAAGAGGGAGCTTTCCAGCGCCTCGGGGCTGTATTCGTGAAAAACAAAGCCGTTGCCGCCATGCTCTCCGTAAGGGGTGATGCTGTCGGCAAGGCCGCCGACCGCACGCACCACGGGCACACAGCCGTAGCGGCAGGCCGTCATCTGCGCCAGGCCGCACGGCTCACTCCGTGACGGCATCAGAAAGACGTCCCCCGCGGCGTAAAGGCGCTTCGAAAGGGCGCGGTCGAAGGAAAAAACGGCGCGCGCCTTTTCGGGATAGCGCCGACAAAGCTCACGGAAAAGATGCTCATAGCGGGGCTCCCCCGTGCCAAGGAGAACAAAGCGAGCGCCCTCCCCAAGAAGCGCCTCCACCGCGGGAAGGAGGATGTCAAGCCCCTTGGCCTCGGTGAGGCGGGTAATGGCGACAAAGAGCGGCGCCTCCCCTATGGGAAGGGAAAGCTCCCGCGCAAGGGCCGCCTTGTTTTGGCGCTTCCCCTCCGCGACGGTCTCCTTATCGTAGGGATAGGGAACGCACGAGGGGTCGGCGGGAGAAAAATACGCGGTATCCAAGCCGTTCAGGATCCCCGAAAGCTTCCAGGAGGCGGCGCGGATCACGGGGGAAAGGCCGCAGGAATGCTCCTCCTCGGTAAGCTCCCCCGCATACCGCGGGCTGACCGTTGTCAGGCGGTCACAAAGCGTGATCGCCCCCTTCATAAGGTTGAGGCAGCCCCCGTACTCCACGATACCGCGGTGGACGGGGTGGAGGTCAAACACGTCGGAAAGGATCGCGGGGTCATAACGCCCCTGATACTCCACGTTATGGATGGTAAAGACGGTACGGACCGAAAAAAGCGCGGGGTCCTCGGCAAAGAGGGTGCGAAGGTACACGATGCTGAGGGCGCTTTGCCAGTCGTTGGCGTGCCAAACGTCGGGGATGCGCCCCGTGGCGCGGACGTACTCCACCGTCGCACGGGCAAAGAAGGCAAAGCGCTCCCCGTCGTCAAACTCGCCGTAAAGGGCGGGGCGGGAAAAATAGCGGGGATTTTCGATGAACAGATACTCCACCCCGTAATAGGAAAGGCGATGGACGGCGTACGGCACGCGCCGCCAGGCAAGGGAAAGCTCGCCGCGGTGAACACAGCGCATCCGCTGCCGCCACTCCTTGGTGATCGTGCCGTAAAGCGGCAGTGCCACCGTAACGGTGCATTCCCTCCCAAGGAGGCGGCGGACCGTGCGGGGGAGCGCCCCCATCACGTCACCAAGCCCGCCGCTGGCGGCAAACGGCGTTGCCTCCGACGTCACGTAAAAGATCGACCGCATATCTTATACCTTTCTTTCCTTGGGAATATAGAGTGGCATCGTCGTATGCCCCGAAAGGTGGCGCCCCTCTCCGATCACGACCCCTTTATCGGCCACCACGCAGGAAAGGGCGCTCCCGCGCCCGACGTATGTACCGCCGAAAAGGACCGAATTCTCAACACGCGCCCCCTTCTCTACCCTCACCCCGCGGAAAAGCACCGAGTTTTTCACCTCGCCGTCGATGATGCAGTCATCGGCAAGGAGGCAGGCATGGACCGAGTCGCCGGCGCGGTACGCGGCGGGTGAGGTGCTATGCACCTTGGTAAGGATCGGGCGGTGGGGGTCACAAAGGAGGGCGCGGCGCACGTCCTGCTCCCGCGTCAGACGGATGCTCTCGGTAAAGTAGTCGATAAGCCCCGTGGGGGCCGAGGCGTACCCCTCGTGCCAAAAGACCGAGCTGTCTTTCCCTGTGACCGCAGAAAAGACCGCCTCGCCCGCCGCACGGTCCCCGCTTGAGAGAAGATCAAAAAGAAGGGTGCGGTCAAGGATGCGGATCCCAAGGTCGGCATCACGCCCCTCCCCTGCCCGTGCGAGGACGGCCGTCATGGGATGTTTCTCCCTGCGGTGATAAAGGAGCGCCGCCCTAAGGTCAACGTTGGCGACCACGTCCCCCCGCATAAGGATAAATTCCTCGTGATGCATAGGGAAAAGGTCGCGCCGCATACCGAAAAGCGCGTCAAGCGGCCCACGGAAGGAATGGGGCGTTGTGCCGGGCGCCACGGTGCGGAAGGGGGTAATGAGGCGGATCCCACCGCGGCGGCGGGCGAGGTCCCAGTCCTTCCCCGTGCCGATGTGGTCGGCAAGGGAGCGGTAGTTGCCGTCGGTCACCACAAGGATATCGGTGACCCCTGCCGCCACGAGCATGGAGAGAGAAAAATCCACCAGCCGATAGCGGCAGGCAAAGGGGATCGCGGCGATGGTGCGGTCCTCAAGGAGCGGGGCCGAGCGGCCCGAGAGTGTTGAAAAGATGATGCCTGCCGTCTTCATACGGGCACCCCCTTCTTCGCTTTGATGTGTGCCCCTGCGGGCACCACAGTGATGCTGTCACGCCCGCCGTTCGGTGAGCCGACGACCGCCCCCTCGTCAATGACGGCATCGCTGTCCACAATGGCGTAATAGAGGCGCGCGCCCGCGCCAATGCGGACGTCCGACATCACGACCGAGTGATGCACCTCCGCCCCCTCCTCCACGCTGACGCCGCCCGAGAGCACCGAATGAAAGACAAGGCCGTGGATCTCGGTCCCCTCCGAGATCATCGAGTCCGAGATGCGCGCCCCCTCACCGACAAACTGCGGCGGCCGCGCGGTATTGCGGGAATAGATGCGGAAATCGCGCTCTCCGCGCTTGAGGATCGAGTCGTCCCCCAAAAGGTCCATGTTGGCCTCCCAAAGACTCCTGATGGTGCCAACGTCCTTCCAATACCCGCGGAAGCGGTAGGAATACAGGGCCGCCCCCTCTCTAAGGAGGCGCGGGATCACGTTCTTGCCAAAGTCGTTTTCCGAGGCGGGGTCGGCCTCGTCCTTCTCTAAATATTCAACCAAGGTCCTTGTGTTGAATATGTAGATCCCCATCGAGGCCTGATCGTTTTTCGGGTGCTTCGGCTTTTCTTCAAATTCGTAGATCCTGCCGTCCTCCGTGGTGTTGCAGATGCCAAACCGCGGCGCCTCCTCGTAGGGCACGGTGACCGTGGCTACCGTGCAGTGGGCGCTGTGGCTCTTGTGGGCGGCCAGCATACGGGAATAGTCCATCTTATAGATGTGGTCTCCCGATAGTATCAGCACGTACTCGGGGTCGTACTGACGGATGAACGCCAGATTCTGATAAATGGCGTTGGCGGTGCCGCGGTACCAGTCCGAGTGATCGCCGCCGCGGTAGGGCGGAAGCACCGAGATCCCCCCGCGCGTACGGTCAAGGTCCCAGGGGGCGCCGTTGCCGATATACTCGTTGAGCGCCAGCGGCTGGTACTGGGTCAGGACACCGACGGTGTCGATCCCCGAATTGATGCAATTGGAAAGCGGGAAATCAATGATACGGTATTTTCCTCCAAAGCTCACGGCGGGCTTGGCCGTGTGCCGTGTCAGCTCACAAAGTCGGCTTCCCTGCCCCCCTGCCAAAAGCATGGCGATGCATTCCTTTTTGCAGAACATAGCAGCTCCTTCCGCTTTACAGTGTAATGGTGTCCTCGGTACGGACGAGGATCCTGCCGCTCCGTGGCGGCAGGGAGAGTGAGAGGCGGCCGTCCGCCCCAACAATATAATACTCCTGCGGGGCCACTCCCTCGGTACAGAACACGGGCACGTAGCGCCCCTCCCGCAGGGTGGGAAGGCAGATCTCCCCCGGCGCCGTGTCCGAAAAGGTGAGCACCACCACCGCCTCCTTCCCCGCAAGGTCACGCCGCAGATAGGCGGCAAGGTTGCGCTCGGCCTCATCGGGGAGCAGCCAGCGAAAGCCCTCCGCGGAAAAATCCTGCTCATAGAGCGCGGGGAGCGAGAGATAGAGACGGTTTAAGGCCGCCACGTATTCACGCAGGGC
>JAFQWT010000118.1 GCA_017407375.1 Clostridia bacterium | reverse complement strand
TTCCGCAGTTATAGAGCCGCCGTGGGCCTTGACGATGGTGGCGCAGACCGAAAGCCCGATGCCAAGGTTGCGCTTCCCTGCATCGGTGGGGGCATCCGGGGTGGCGCCCTGCCCCGTAAAGAGGCGGTCCAGTCGATCCTTTTCGATGCCGCAGCCGTCATCGGCGATTGCAAAGACCGCCTCGGTGGGGCTGAGGGTGACCGTGAGTGAGAGCGTTGTCATGCCGCGGGCGTGGTGAACGGCGTTTTCTAAGATATTGACGATCACCTGCTCGACAAGGATCGCATCCATAGGGACAAGGGCGATCTCCTCGGGCAGGTCCAGCGTGACGGGTACCGCGGGATAGCGCTTTTTGAACTTCAGAAGGACGGAATCGACAAGCTCCTCAAGGACCGTGGGGGTCTTCAGGAGACCTACCCGCCCGCTGTCGATACGGGTGACGGACAAAAGATTTTCCACCATGCGGATCAGCCATTCAGAGTCCTCCTTGATGCTGACGGCCATTTGCCGCTTTTGCGCATCGCTCAGCTTATCGTAATTATCAATGACCGAGGAGCTGGCACCGTAAATGGTGGTAAGGGGGGTGCGGAGATCGTGAGAGACGGCGCGCAGAAGGTTGGCACGCATGCGCTCCCGCTCACCCTCCGCCTTGACGGCCTGCCAGGACTTGAGCTTGGTGGTGAAGGTGCTGGTGAGAAAGGAGATGACCAGCATCACGATGGCCGAAAAGAGAGCGGCGGGAACCGAGAAGTCCATTTCAAAATACGGGGCGGTAAACGCGTAATTGATGGCGATCACCGAAAGGAACGCCGAGACAAGACCGTAAAGGAAGCCGTCCGTCACAAGGGAGATGATAAAGACGGCAAAGACGAAAAGCGCCGTCACGTGCTCCGAGATGTCAAGGACGCGCTGCATCAGGATGCCGATGCCAAAGGAGGCCGCCAGAATGAGCGCGGTCAGCCCGATATCCTTCAGGCGGCTTACGGTCTTTTGCGACATGGCGTTTCTCCTTTCCCCGGTTGGTGGTGCGGGCCGTTCCTTTTTATTATAGCGAAAAACGGGGAGGAATGCAAGGGCGGACAAAAAAATACGGGAGCTTGATGCTCCCGTATTCCGAAATTACTTCTCCATCAGACGGTTGATGGTGCTGACCGTCTTACGGACGAGGAGGTCCCCGCCGACGTGACCCGTGGTGCCGCTGGATACGTAGGCCGAATAGTGACTGCCCTTTTCCGCCTTTTCGGTCGGAAGGTATCCGAACGAGCCGCAGGCCAGCTGAATGAGGAAGGTCTGCTGAGCATGGCTCCTGGCACGGATCTGGTTGCCGTAATCAAGGAACAGCTCATAGGGGTTGGTGGCGAAGACCACGTTACCGAGGCGGACAACGTGGATCTCAATGGGATAGACCTCGATCTCCTGCTGCGCCTCATAGCGTGCGATGACACCGGCGTGGATATGGAGGCGCGCCTTATCCACATAGTTGATCGTGCGGTTCTTGGCTTCCTTGGCAAAGGCCTCGATCTTCTCGCGGGCAAACTCCATCTCCGCAGGGGTAACGCGGCGAACGGGGACATCGAGGATCATCGACTCATGGCACAGGAGCCCCTCCGCGTGGTAGGCGGTGACCTCCTCGGCGGCGGCCAGCACCTCGGTGGCGATGCGGCGGGCAACACGCTCGCAGCCCGCAACGTCAAACATCGAGGGGTCGGCGACGCGAACGGTGGGGTCATGGCGGATGATGTTGGGGTCGTTGATGGGCGTTTCGGGCTCTACCCAGCGGATCATATCGCGCGGGCACTGGTCGCCGGCGGCGGACACGATGCCGAGAACGCGGAAGTCCTCACCGTACTCGCGGCGAAGAAGGGCCTTCAGCTTGCCGAAATAGTCGGACGAGATGAAGCTTCTGTGCTCAAGGACCTGCGCGGGGCAGGCCACGTTGATGACGGCGCCCGTCGGGTGCTTATCAGGGGTGTAGGTAAAGAGCAGCTCTATACCCGAATCGTTGCCCCCCTCAAGCGCGGTGAAGCTGGCAAGGTCGGTATCCCCCCACATCTTGGCGGAGCCGTCATCGTAGCACACGCGGCGGCACATACCGACGGCGGCACGGCCGAAGCCCTGCGCGTAAAGCCCCGCCGAGCGGGACTCCCACGCCGTACGGACGGCCGAAGCGATGCGGTCGGCAAGAAAATCAAAGGCCTCGTCTCCGTCAAGGAGATCCGCCCCCTCATAGGAGGCCAGCTTCTCGTACTGCAGCTCGGGAGCGATGGCACGAAGGACGTCAAGACCGCCGATCTTTTTGGCGCCCGGTCTTCCCGTCATGACCGAATCCGAGCGCTTGCCGTAGCTCATGGCGGTGTGAGTGTGAATGGCCGAAATAATGATCTTATCGGTGGGAATGCCGCTACCTACGAGGCGCTCACGAACCCCCCCGAGCAGCGCGCTGCTCGTCGAAACGAGGTCGCAGGAGCAGAAGATGACGGCATCGTCCCCCGACTCAATGGCAAGTGCGGTCACAGTGATGGGCGTCTCCACCTCCCGCGTGATGCGCTCGTAAAACTGGCCGGCAAGGTTGACAACGCGCCCCTCGGGAACGATCGATACCTCACCCCAGCCGATCTTTAATTCACTCATGATGATCCTCCTTATCGGTTATAGTATTTGTATTCTTGACCGCCCGATCCTCGGCGCGGCAGAGCGACTCACGCAGGATCACGCTGGTCCCCACGACGATCTCCTGCCGCTCCCGATAGTAGCGGTTTTCGATCCGTTTGAACAAAAGGTCCACAAGCGTTTTGGTAACGCTTTCGGTATGTGTGCGCACCGACGTCAGGGGCACGTCCATATAGTCGGCAGTGGAGAGATCGTCAAAGCTGGCAAAGCAGACGTCGTCGGGAATCCGATAGCCGTGGCTCTTGGCCTGCTTCATGGCGCCGTAGGCGATGTAATCGTAGCCCGTGACGATGACCTCGGGCACGGCACCGCGGCGCACCAGCTCATCAAAGCCCTGAGCGCCCCCCGCGGCAAAGCGGCGATCCACCTGCACGATGCATTTGCTGTAGATCGGCAAGCCCTGCTGGCGCATGGCCTTTTTGAGAAGGCGCAGGCGTGAGCTTGTCAGGCGCTCACCGATATATCCGATCTTTTTGTAGCCGTATTCCTTGATGAGAGCCACAAGCTCATCAATGCCCTGCTCGACGTCCACGTAAACGTTATCCGAATTACCGGGAACACCGCGGCGCGTAGAGGTGAAGAAGATGAGGGGTACCTCATCGGGATTTTTGATGAGCCCGCCCGATGCCGAAACGATCACGCCGTCCACCTTCACGCGGTAGACAAGGTAAGAGAACAGCTCAAGCGTACGCTCCTTATCGAAGTGCGAAAGGGCAACGATGGTCTCGGCCCCGCGGGAGGCGATCTCGCGCTCCAGCATAGCGATATGGCGGGCGTAATACTCGCTCTCCGCCTCGGGAAAGATAAGGGCGATCAGGGGGCGGGAGGCGGGGCGCTTATAGTACTTTTCAAAGCAACCCATCTCGCGGGCCTTGCGGAAGATCCGCTCACGCATCGTATCACTGATCTCACGGCTGCCCGAAAAGGCCTTGGACACCGTGGAGACCGACGTGCCGACGGCGGCGGCGATTTTGGCAAGCGTCATTCCCTTATCCCCTTTCCTTTTCCCTTTGGCGATACCTCGCCACTACTATTGTAGCACATCAAAAATCCGACTTCAATAGTTTCGCCCCACTTGCGAAAAAGTTTCGTGAAAAATCGAAAATTCCCTTGAAAATAAAAAGAAAAACCGATGGTTTATCATCGGTTTTTCTTGCGAAAATCGGTGGGAGAGAGGCCGGTCTCACGGCGGACAAGCTCCGAAAAGAAACGGAAATCCGTATAGCCGACGCGGGCGGCGACCTCGGAGAGAGGGAGGTCGGTGGTGACGAGCAGGCGGCACCCCTGCATCACGCGGTGATCCTGGAGGTACTTGACAAAGGAGAGGCCCACCTCCTCACGGAAGCGGCGGCTGACGTAGGGGAGACTGTAATGCACGCGGCCGCAAAGCTCGGAGAGCGAGATCGGCTCGCTGTAATGCTCCTCCACGTACCGCACAAGGAAATCGACGACCCCGTCCCCCGTGCGCTCACGCTCGGCCCCCTCGATCTTCCGCATGGTGAGGAGCAGGATCTCGAGAAGATAGCAACGCAGAAATTCACGGTGGCCCGGGGGGCGGTGGCGAAACTCCTCCTCCATTTTGGAAAGCACCTCGCGCACGCGGCCGTCCTCATCGTGAAAGACGGTGGTGGCGGGATTTTTGACGAGGGCGCGCATCTGAAAACGCAAAAGATAATGCTCGAGGCAGGTGCGGAGACTTTTGGTACCCCGCAAAACGGGGTCCAAGAGCTCGGGGAGAAACAGGCAATCGAGATTTTCAAAGGTACCGCCGTCCACGGCGCGATAGCCGTGAACGCTGCCATAGTCCACAATGAAGTAGTCCCCCTCCGAGAGAAGCTCGGTCCTTCCGTCCCGCGTGTGCTCGACAGGACCGCGGAGAATGTAGGTAAGCTCCAAAAAGCAATGGTCGTGAACGCCGGTCTCGCGCAGCTTATGGCGCTGGAGGATCAGCTTTTCCCTGTCAAGGTTTTCACGGAACTCTTGGCTCCAACGGGTATCCAAGGTTAAAACCACCACGCTTTCTTTGGTACAGTCGGTGATTTTATCATAACACGCTTTGTTCGCTTTGTCAATGGGCAAGGGGAGAAAAAGGCAAAAAAGAAGGTTTTTCGCCTGTCAACCGACGGTTGTTGACGGGGGAAGGATGGGCGTGCCCGACTTTCATAACGAAAAAGCCGCCCCGAGGGGCGGCTTTTTTCATTTTCTTCCGTAAAGGCGGTTGTAATAGAGCCACGGGCCGCTCTCAAGCGCGGTGAGTTGGCCATCGGTCATGCGCCAGGCCCAGTTGCCCTCGGCGCGCCCCGGGGTGTTGATGCGCGCTTCCCCACCGAGGCCGAGAAGGTCCTGGGCGGGGAACACGGTGAGCGAGGCGGCCGAGGCAAGGAGGGTGCGGACGGCGGCGAGGGCGGCGTCCCCCTCCGTGGGGGCGCCGCAATAGTCGAGGAGATAGCGGCGCTCGCCCTCGGGCATGGCGGCGGCAAAGCTTTGTAAAGTATCGTTGTCATGCGTGCCGGTATAGGCGGCGGTGTCCTCGATATAGCGGTACGGGAGGTGGATGCTCCCCGGGTCGCCGAGGAAGCCAAACTGCAAAACGCGGGTGGTGAGAAAGCCCGTGGCCTTGCGGAGGGCCGCCGTCTCCTCGTCAACGTGGCCGAGGTCCTCCGCGATGACAAGGCGCCCCGCAAGGAGATCGGAAAGCGCCGAAAAGAGGTCTTGCCCCGGCCCTGTCTCCCAGCGTCCCTCGGTGGCGGGGGCGCCATGGGGGATGGCGTAATAGGCCGCGTAGCCGCGGAAGTGGTCGAGGCGGACGCCGTCAAAGCGGTCAAGGAGGTAGGAAAGGCGCGCGCGGAAATAGGCATAGCCGTCCTCCCGCATACGGCGAAAATCGTAAAGGGGGTTGCCCCAGACCTGCCCCTCGGGCGAGAAGGCATCGGGCGGAACGCCCGCCACCTCCCCCTCTGCCGAAAAGGCGGAGGGAAAGAGCGAGAGGTCGGCGCTGTCGGCCGCGACGTAAAAGGGGAGGTCGCCGATAAGCATGACGCCGCGCTCCCCCGCGTAACGGTGGAGGTCCTGCCAGGCGCGGTCCAGGGCGTACTGGCAAAGGGCGCGGCGGTAGACCTCCCGCTCATCGCCCGCGCACGTGCAATAGGAGGCGGTCAGGGGGTGGTCGGCAAGGTAGACGTCAAGCATCCCCCGTTCCGCGCGCTCCGCCGCGAGGGAGAGGATGGCTTCCCTATCCTCCCCTCTCCCCTCCTCGGGTGAGAGGAGCCCCTCAGCAACCAGGGTCTCGGGGTCGAGAAGGCGCCCGTCGATGGCAAAGGAGGAGGCGCCCGCGTAGGGAGAGCCGTACGCATCGG
>JAFQWT010000117.1 GCA_017407375.1 Clostridia bacterium | reverse complement strand
TTGGCACGCATGAAGGAGGACAGCTCATTGAAAAAGGTCCTGGTAGAGCATAATTTGCGCCTTGTCGTTTATATTGCCAAAAAGTACGAGAATACGGGCATCAATATCGAGGACCTCATCTCCATCGGTACGGTGGGGCTGATGAAGGCCGCCAACACCTTCGACCCCGACAAAAACATCAAGCTGGCGACCTACGCCTCTCGCTGTATTGAAAACGAGATCCTGATGTACTTAAGAAAAACGGGTGTCCAAAAGCGTGAGATATCGATCGATGAGCCGCTCAACGTCGACTGGGACGGCAACGAGCTGTTGCTTTCGGACGTTTTGGGGAGCGACCCCGACGTGGTCTGCCGCCGCATCGAGGAGGTGGAGGAGAGGCGCATGGTGCGTCAGTCGGTGGCGGCGCTGGAGCCGCGTGAGCGGGAGATCATTGAGCTGCGCTTCGGGCTGACGGGCGGCCGCGAGCGCACGCAAAAGGAGGTGGCGGATATGCTGGGGATCTCACAGTCCTACATTTCCCGCCTTGAAAAAAAGATCATGGAGCGCCTGCGTATCGAGCTCAGTGAAAAAATTTAATTTTTTCAAAAAAGGTATTGCAATACAAAAAACTATGTGATATAATATATCAGCATAATGAAAAGTTCAAAGAGGTGTGAAAATGAAACCTGGAATCCATCCCGATTACAAGCCCGCTACCATTCGGTGCGCTTGCGGTAATACCGTTCTTTCCGGCTCTGTTAAGGGTGATATGACGGTGGACATTTGCTCCAACTGCCATCCCTTCTTCACCGGTAAGCAGAAGTTTGTTGACGCGGGCGGCCGTGTTGACAAGTTCAAGAAGCGTTTGGCTGCAAGCGGTAAATAAGCAAAATCAGAGATTTGGCGTGGCGAGCATGGCTCTCACGCCTTTTTTCTCTCTATACGGAGGCGAACGATGTCGTTCCATGAAGATGTGCGTCGCCGTGCGATCCTTGTGGCCTTGGCCCCCTCCGCGGCGGAGCTTGCGGAAACCGAGATCGAGCTTTCGGAGCTTTCTCGGCTTCTCGATACCGCCGGCGGGGAATGCGTGGCACGTATGATCCAGGTACGCCCAACGCCCGACACTGCCACCTGCATCGGCAGTGGAAAGTTAGAGGAGCTCCGCGATCTTTGCAAGAGCGAAGAGGCGGGGCTTGTTGTGTTTAATAACGAGCTTTCGCCCTCACAGGTGAGAAACATCGAGGACGCGCTGGACGGTGTGGACGTCATTGACCGCACGATGCTCATTCTTGATATTTTCGCCCTTCACGCCACCAGCGGGGAGGGGAAGCTCCAGGTGGAGCTGGCACAGCTCAAATACACCGCCTCACGCCTCATAGACTCGGGCGTGACCTTTTCCCGCCAGGAGGGGCGCATTGGCTCGCGCGGCCCCGGTGAATCCAAGCTGGAGACCAACCGCCGCCTTGTCAAGCACCGCGCCGCCGCCCTGGAGGCGGAGCTGCGGGAGCTGGCGGAAAACCGCGCCACCATGCGTGCGGCAAGGGAGCGGAGCGGCATTCCGCGCATTGCCATCGTGGGATATACCAACGCAGGGAAGTCCACGCTGTTGAATTCCCTGACCGAGGCGGGCGTCCTTTCCGAGGATAAGCTCTTTGCCACGCTTGACCCCACCACGCGCCGTCTTGCGCTCCCCGATGACCGTGAGGTGCTTCTTACCGATACCGTCGGCTTTATCCGCCGTCTTCCGCACCAGTTGATCCGTGCCTTCCATTCGACCCTGGAGGAGGCGACCCATGCCGACCTTCTCCTCATCGTTTGCGATGCCTCGGACCCCGAGTGTGACAGTCAGCTGGCGGTGACCGAGCAGCTCCTCTGTGACCTGGGCGCCGGCGACCTTCCGCGTGTGATCGTCTATAACAAATGCGACCTCATCGAGGGCTTTCTTGCCACCTGCCCGACGGCCGAGGGGCGCGTCTTCCTTTCGGCCCGTTCGGGGGATGGGATCCCCTGTCTTCTTGAGGCGATCTCGGCCTCGCTCCGCAGCCGCGAAAGGGAAGCTGAGCTGCTCTTTCCGTACAGTGAGCTTGGCGCGATGAATCTCCTGCGTGGGAGTAGCCCGATCCTGGCGGAGCCCGACTATCGCGAGGACGGAGTTCTGGTAAAAGCGCTACTTGATGAGAAGAATTTTAATAAATATTCGAGATTTATTTTAGGGCAGAAAGACAATGACTGAATATCGCACGCTGCTTGGCGAGGGGCGCGCCGAGATCGAAGAAAAACGCTCCGTTTTTATTGGAAGCGCGGCCTTTGTGACCACGGAGGAGGAGGCCGTTGCCTTCATCAACCGCATCCGTGCGGAGTTCCCTGATGCCCGCCATAACGTATATGCGTATCTTTTGCGGGAGGGAGCCAAAACACGCTACAGCGACGACAAGGAGCCCCAGGGAACGGCGGGTATCCCCGTGCTGGAGGTGCTCCGTAAGAACGGGTGCCTGGACGCCGTGATCGTTGTTACGCGGTATTTTGGGGGTATTCTCTTGGGTGCCGGTGGGCTGGCCCGCGCGTATACCGAGGCGGCAGCAGCCGCCGTCCGCGCGGCGGTGCCCGTCCTTCGCCGTCCCGCCATCGAATACACGCTCACCTGCTCCTATGCCGAGTACCCGCGCCTTTGCCAGCTGATCGAGCGGTTTGGCGGTGCGCCCAAGGAGCCGTGCTTTGCCGCCGACGTGACACTTTCCTATACAATCCCCGAAAAGGATGCCGACCGGCTTCTTGCCGAATTTACCGAGGTCACGGGTGGGAAGGTCCTCCCCCGACGGGGAAAAGAGGACTGGGAGAAGGTCCCCGTTTGATTTTTTTAGGAATATCCGAAGAAAAAAGAGTAAAACACATAATTTTGGCGTATTTATGGATAGAAAGAAGACAAGGAGGGATACTTTATGAGCACTGTGGCCGAGCTTTTCATTAAAAGAGAGCGCGACTATCTTTCTCCCTTTGCCTTTTTGACAGAAAATACCGAGGGGCGGCTTTTCCCCTGTCCCCCCAGCGAATGCCGTACCGAGTTCCAGCGTGACCGTGACCGCATTCTGCATTCCAAGTCCTTCCGCCGCCTGATGCACAAGACCCAGGTGTTCTTCTCCCCCGAGGAGGAGCATTACCGCACGCGCATGACGCATACGCT
>JAFQWT010000116.1 GCA_017407375.1 Clostridia bacterium | reverse complement strand
TTGCGTGCGCCCGACCTCGGAGACCCTGTTCTGTGAGCATTACGCCAACATCATCCGCTCCTACCGCGACCTGCCGAAGCTCTATAACCTGTGGTGCAGCGTGGTGCGCTGGGAAAAGACCACGCGCCCGTTCCTGCGCAGCCGTGAGTTCCTCTGGCAGGAGGGCCACACGATGCACGCCACCGCCGAGGAGAGCGAGGCCGAGACGCTCCGCATGCTGGGGGTCTATGCCGACTTCTTTGAGCATGACCTCGGCATTCCCGTGGTGCGCGGCAGAAAGACCGACAAGGAAAAGTTTGCGGGAGCCACCGCCACCTACACGGTGGAGGCGCTGATGCACGACGGCAAGGCCCTCCAGGGCGGCACCTCCCATAACTTTGGCGACGGCTTTGCCCGCGCCTTTGGCATCCAGTATCTTGACCGCGACAACAAGCTGAAGTACTGCCACCAGACCTCCTGGGGCGTTTCCACCCGTATCATCGGCGGTATCATCATGACCCACGGTGACGACAACGGTCTCGTACTGCCGAGCGCCGTGGCGCCCATCCAGGTGGTGGTCGTCCCCGTACAGCAGCACAAGCCCGGCGTCCTTGAGGCGGCGCGTGCCCTCACCGAGGAGTTATCGCGCTCCTACCGCGTGAAGCTGGACGACAGCGACAACTCGCCCGGGTGGAAGTTTGCCGAATACGAGATGAAGGGCGTGCCTGTCCGCATTGAGATCGGCCCGCGCGACCTTGAGAGCGGCCAGTGCGTGATCGTCCGCCGTGACAACCGCCAGAAGACCTTTGCCCCCCTTGCCGACGTCAACCGCCTTGTCGGGGAGCAGCTGGAGGCCCTGACCGCCGCCCTCTACGAGAAGGCCCTTGCCAACCGTACCAGCCGTACCTACACCGCAACGACGCTTGACGAGCTTTGCACCATCGCCTCCGAGAAGAGCGGCTACATCCGCGCCATGTGGTGCGGCGACGTGGCCTGTGAGGAGAAGCTGAAGGAGGTGGCCGACGTGACCTCGCGCTGCATGCCCTTTGGCGATACCGAGGAGGTGGCCCCCACCTGCGTGTGCTGCGGCCGCCCTGCCAAGTCGCTTGTCTATTGGGGCAAGGCGTACTGATAAACCACCGAGGAAAGGAGCACCCCTATGGCATCGAGGATCGTTACGGCACGTTCGCCCGGGGGGCGCCTTTTAACGATCGAGCTTACCGAGGGCGCCGTGCCAACGGCCGAGCGGGCCGAGGACATTGCGCGCCACGAGGGGCGTGACGGCTACATTGTGGTCTCCTCCGGCATTCCGGGGGGTGAGACGGTGCCTGCCAAGAGGGCGCCCGACGACCTGCTTTCCGTCAGCATCCTGCTCCGCCCTTCCCTGCCCCCTGCCCGCGTGATGATGCTCCCCGCGATCGGCGCTTTGGCGCTTTGCCGCGCGGTGCGCCACCACACCGCCCTCCTGCCAAGCATCCGCTGGGTGGGAGAGGTCTATGCCGGTAAGGAGCGCATTGCCGAGGCCACGACGCGTGGCGCCCTGCGCCCCGGCGGCACGGGCTTTACCTACGTGATCGTCACCCTTTCCCTGAGGATCACCAAGGATTTCACCGGCCGGCTGACCGAGGTCATCAAAAGCGTGTTCTCCCCCCGACGGGAGAGCGTGCCCGAGCGCATCTCCGAGACGGTCATCAACGAATTTTTCGCGATCTACGAGGCCATGACCACCACGGACAGTACGGCCTTCCTTGACGAATACCGCGACCTTTCCCTTCTGCGCGGTAAGCGCATCCGCGTTTTGCGCGGGGGCAAGCCAAGACGCGCCACGGTGCTGGGCATCGACGATAACGCCGGCCTTGTGGTGGCGCTCCGCCGTGGGGGGAGCATGGTGCTCCATTCCGCCTCCGAGCTTTACGACCCGAAAAAGAAACGAAAGCACTGATCCCCATCGGCGCAGCAGCGACACCGCGGCTGCGCCGCCATTCTATACAGTGAAAGGTAACGACAATGGATACCGACATGACCTACATCGTCACGGGCTGCACGGGCTACGTTGGCAACGTGCTCACAAAAAAGCTGATGGCACTGGGCTGCCGCGTGGTGGGCCTTGCCAGAAGCCCCGAAAAGGCCGCACGGGTCTTTGGCGATAATATGCCAAGTATTGTTTACGGAGACATCCGAAACGACGAGGATATCGAACGTCTTTTTGAGGGAGACGGTCCCTTTACCGTCATTCACACGGTGGCCGAGGTCAGCATTGGTGAGGCCGACGAGCGTCTCCTTTACGAGGTGACCGTGGGCGGCACCGAGCGCATGCTGGAGGCCGCCCTCCGCCACGATACGAGGCAGTTTTTGCATATCTCCTCGACTGAGGCGTTGCCGCATGGGCTGAAGCTTTTGCCCGACCTTTCCAATTACGTTCCTACCCCCGAGCGGACGAGGAAGGGCTACAACCGAGCCAAGGCCACAGCGGACGTGGCGGTCCTGCGCGCCGTCCGCCGCGGGCTCCCCGCCTCCCTTGTGCTCTTAGCAGGAGTGCTTGGTCCCGGGGACTACTCAAGAACACACATGACCCAGGTGATCGTTGACTTTATCAACGGGAATCTTCCCGCCTCCGTTGACGGTGGCTACAACGATTTTGATATCCGTGACGTGGCCGAGGTGCTCCCCCGCCTGATCGAGGAGGCAAGGCCCGGGGAGAGCTACCTGTTCGCCAACAAGCCCGACAAGATCAACGAGGTGCTGCTTACCGTTTCCGAGATGATGGGGAAAAAGCCGCTGCCGACACTGCCGATATGGGTGGCGTACGTGGGGCTTCCCTTTCTGTGGCTGTGGTCACGCCTGACGGGAAAGAGGCCACTCTACACCTCGGCCTCTCTGGCCTCGCTCCGCGCCGATACCGACTTCCCTCTTGACAAGGTAAAGGCGCTGGGATACACGCCGCGCCCGCTTGCCGAAACGGTGCGCGACCACGTGCAATTCCTTATCGACAACGGCATGGTGACGCTATGAGAGTGCTGCTCATCTACTACACGGGCACCTACAATACACGCTGGCTGGTGGGGCGGGTGGAGGAGCGCCTCCTGGCCGAGGGAAACGAGGTCACACGGGTGGAGATCACCTCAAGGACCCCGCCCGTACCGACCGAGGACTACGACCTTGTCGGCTTTGCCTACCCCATCTACGGCTTCAACGCACCCCTGCCGTTTGAGAGCTACGTGAAAAAGCTGTCCTTCCGACCGGGACAGAGGTTTTTCATCTTCAAAAACAGCGGCGAGACCATGGCGATGAACAACGCCTCCAGCCGCAACCTTTTGCGCCGTATGCGCCGCGCGCAGGGGGTATTTATGGGGGAATACCACCTGGTGATGCCCTATAACATCCACTTCCGCTTTGAGGACGACTTTGTCCGCGAGATCCTCGCCTACGACCGCAAGCTCCTTGAGGTGATGCTCACAAACCTCAAGAATGGGACCGTCGAGAGGATCGAGAGCCGACCGCTTTACGACCTTGGCGCCTTTTTTGTGGGCATCCAGAAGATCGGCGGGAACGTCAACTCCTTCTTCTATCGGGTCGATGCCGACAAATGCACGCTGTGCGGAAAATGCGTGCACGAGTGCCCGCACGAGAACATTTATAAGAAGGACGGGACGATACGCTTCTCGCACCACTGCGATATGTGCATGCGCTGCTCCTTCTTCTGTCCGCAGGACGCCATTCGCATCGGCTTTCTTGAGGGGTGGCACGTGAACGGCGCCTACGACCTTGACGCGCTGGACGCCATGGGCCCGCCGAGCCGCCCGTACATCACCAAGGACAGCCGCGGCTTTTACCGCTGCTTTATCAAGTACTTTGCCGAGATCGACAGAAAATACGAGGCCCTGCAAAGGGAAAAGGCACACCGCTGATGCGGTGTGCCTTTTCTTATGCGATTTGGCGTACAAGCGTACGTCGAGAGGGAGCGAGCCGGGATGTATGCCAAAATCCGAAGGCGAGGCGCACGGATTTTGAGGAGAAATTCGGGATCGCGACCCGAAGGCGTATTGCAATACGTCGAGAGGGAGCGAGCCGGGATCTATGCCAAAATCCGAAGGCCTCAGAGCTCGTTGCGGAGAAGATCCTCAAAGCTCTCGCGGCGGACGATCAGGCGGTCATGGCCGCCCGAAAGCAGGACCATCGGAGGGCGGGGGATGCGGTTGTAATTGGAGGCCATGGAATAGTTATAGGCCCCCGTGGTGAGGACGGCCACAAGGTCACCGCGGACAAGGCGCGGCAGGGCCACGCCCTCCTGAATGAGGTCGCCGCTTTCACAGCAGCGCCCCGCAATGCTGCAAACAAAGTCGCGCTTCTCGTTCATGCGGTTGGCGGGCAGAACGGTATAGGGCGACTCGTAGAGTGCGTAGCGGGGGTTGTCGGGCATGCCGCCGTCCACCGCCACGTAGTTCTTGAAGCCAGGGATCTCCTTGACGCTCCCGACGGTGTAGACCGTCATTCCCGCATCGGCCACGATGCTGCGCCCCGGCTCCATACGGATGGCAGGCAGGGGGAAGGAGAGCGCACGGCAGGCCTCGGTCACGGCGGTGCCGATCTCGGCGATGCAGGCGGCGTAATCGATGGTCGGATGCTCGGCAAGGTAGCGGACGCCGAGGCCGCCGCCAAGATTGATCTCCTCCGCGGTGTAGCCGAGGCGCTCACGCATATCGGCGGCAAAGGAGAACATGATGCGGACGGCATCGAGGAAGGGAGCGGTATCAAAGATCTGAGAGCCGATGTGGCAATGGAAGCCGACAAGACGGACACCCGAAAGCGAGAGGGCGGCGCGGCAGAGCGCCTCGGCCCCGCCGGTTTCGATCGCGGCGCCAAACTTGGAGTCCACGCTCCCCGTGGAGATGGCACGGTGGGTGTGCGGGTCAATGCCCGGGGCCAAGCGAAGGAGAACGCGCTGGGTAATGCCCCGCTCAGTGGCAAAGCGCGAGATGGCATCCAGCTCCTCGCGTGAGTCGCATACGAAGGTGCCAACGCCCGCCTCCATGGCAAAGGCAACGTCGGCATCGGTCTTACCGTTGCCGTGGAAATAGGCGCGCTCCATCGGGAAGCCGGCGCTTTTGGCCGTGTAGATCTCCCCCGAAGAGACCACGTCAATGCCCATCTCCTCCTCCCGCATGATGCGGTAGAGGTCGCGCACGCAAAGCGCCTTGCCCGCGTAAAGCGGCAGGGCGCGGGGGCCGAAGGCCGCCGCCATGGCGCTCTTATAGGTACGGCAGCGCTCACGGATGCGGTCCTCGTCAAGGAGGTACAGCGGGGTACCGTAGCGCGCCGCCAGAGCGGTGACGTCCACACCCGCAAAGCAAAGATGTGAGGTTTCGTTTACACTAATGTTGCTTGAAATCATATACGCATCTCTTTTTTGTCATTCAGTCAAAGGAGGTCGCGGACGTTATAGAGTCCTGCCCCACGGCCGCCAAGGTACTCGGCGGCGCGGAGGGCCCCCTCAGCAAAGAGGGCACGGCTGTGCGCCTCATGACCGAGGATAAGGGTCTGGGTGCCCGTGTTGATATGGACCTCATGGCGGCCGACCACGTTACCAAGGCGGAGGGAATGGATCCCGATCTCACCGTGCTCTCTCGGGGCGTGGCCGTTGCGGCCGACGGTGATCTTCCCACCCTCGCGCACCTCGCGGATGCCCTCAGCCAGCATCAGGGCCGTGCCCGAGGGGGCGTCCAGCTTTTTGTTGTGGTGCACCTCCACGATCTCGACGTCGGCCTCCGGGAAGATGGCGGCGGCCTGACGGGCCAGCGAAACGAGAAGGGCAATGCCGATCGACATATTGCCCGAGAAGAAGACGGGCAGGGTCTTGGCGGCATCGAGAATGGCGGCGCGCTCCTCCTCGGTCTGGCCCGTGGTGGCAATGACGAGGGGCATACGGCGCGCCGTGGCAAAGGCGAGCAGCTCCTTTGTGGCGGCGTGGTGAGAGAAATCGATCAGCACGTCGGCGGGCTCGGTCACAGCGCTGAGTGAGGTGTAGGTGGGCACCCCCTCGACCGCGGTACCGCTGATATCCACGGCGGCGGCAAC
>JAFQWT010000115.1 GCA_017407375.1 Clostridia bacterium | reverse complement strand
CACAATCTCTCGCCAGTGTTAGTGGGTATGAGGAAAAAAGGAAACACCTTTTACCAAGGATAGTTTCCCACTAACACGAAAAAATATTAGATTGTGTGACGAGTATATTTTATCACATTTCTGTTGATTTGTCAACAAAGCTTGATAATTTGACAAAGACAAAATTTGGTGTCTTTAATTAAGTCAGTGCTTGCAAAGAAAAAAGGACGAGGAAGATAACTTCCTCGTCCTTTTCCTGTTGGTAGGCGGGGGGTACCCCACGGGTGGCTTTTCGGTTTTGGGCGCGGGCGCCAAGGAGGCGCTTGCGCCGCTTATCACTTCGTGGTAGCCCAAATGGACTCGAACCGATAAGGTTTTCATCGGCAGATATTCCGATCTGCTTCGGCAAAAGTGCTGGCAATATCCACATATAGCGGCGCACTTTTGTCCTCGCATCTCATAAATATCGGCTCGATGAAAACTGCGCAGCACCCTTCGGCGATAGATTTTCTTTGGATTTTGACGGGGCGAGGCGCCGACAAGCGTGGGCTTTTCAAGACGAGCCACGGCGAAAGACACGAAAATCTATCGCCGAGGGCTTATTGGTTTGAGCCCATTTGGGCTACGCAGGCCCTTCGGGTAGTGGTTTTTGGCCACCCCGCCCGAGAGCTTGACGCCGCCCGTGGGGGCGCCCTCGATGAGCAGGGCGGCAAAGCCGCGCTCCCCCTCGGCGGCGATCTCCTCGCCGTGGAGGTAGGCGGCGGTGCGCGGGTCCTCGGCCGAGAGCATCACGCGGCGGCAAAAGCGGTCACCGAGCGCCGTGTAGGCGTGGTGGTGCGGCAGCAGCGTGCGCCCAGTGAGCGTGCCGAGCGCCACCCCCGCGCGCAGGACCGCGCTCGGCGGTAGGGGCAGGGCCGCGGGGGGCGTGTACCACCCCTCACCCGCCGAAAGGAGCGGGGCCTCGAAGGGGGCGCCCAAAAGCTCGGAGAGGGCGGCGCGCACCTCGGCCTCGCGGCGTTTATCGGGTCTTTGGGGGGTGGGGGCGCTGAGCTCACGGCGGCGACCCCCCTCGCGGTGCAAAAGGGCAAGGAACTGCCCCTCGCCCGCCGCCTTGTGCGGGTAAAAGCGGCGCGTGAGCGCTATGTCGCGGGGGCGCCCCGCGCGGACGATACCGTCCGAGGTCACCGCCCTGACGGGCTCGGCCACGGGGACAAGGGAAAACTCGGGATGCGCGGCGAGGAAGGCCGTCACGTTCTCCTCGTTCTCCTCCTCCGAGAAGGTGCAGGTGGAATACAGCAGGTACCCGCCCGCGGCCACCGTGGCGGCGGCATCGTCAAGGATGTGGCGCCCCCGCTCGGCGGCGGCCTGCACGGCGGCGGGAGACCACTCGGCGGCGGCCCCCTCGTATTTACGGAACATTCCCTCGCCCGAGCAGGGCGCGTCCACCACCACAAGGTCGAAAAACTCGGGGAAGCGCTCGGCTATGGCGGGCGGGGGGAGCGAGGTCACCACGGCGTTCTCGGTGCCGAGACGCTCAAGGTTGCCAAGCAGCGCCCGCACCCGTGAGGAGGAGATCTCGTTGGAGACGAGCAGACCCTCACTCCCCAGGCGCTCCGAGAGCTGGCCGCTCTTACCGCCGGGGGCCGCGCAAAGGTCAAGGACGCGCCACCCCGCAATGGAGAAGGGGAGCGCCGCCACAGTGGCCATGGCGGAGGGGTCCTGCATATAGTACGCCCCCGCGTGGTGCAAAGGATGGGCGCCAAGGCGCTCCCCCTCCGCAACGAGGAAGCCGCCGCGGAGAAAGGACAGCGGCGTCAGCGAGGGCAAAAGCGCCGTGAGGCGCTCGCTCGTCATCTTTTTTTCCACGCACCGCAGGGCGTGTACGCTGGGCGCCGAGAGGGCATCGAGGAAGTCGCCGTACTCGCTCCCAAGGAGGTCCTGCATGCGAAGGAGAAAGGCAGAGGGCAGGGTGCTCATGCCGTCACCTCCCCAAGGGCCGCGCGGTACTCCTCCTCGGTAAAGAGGAGGTTGATGGCGGCAAGGAGGGCGTTCGGGCTGAGGTCGGGCGGGAGCGAGAGGCGCTCACAAAGCGCCCGTCGGCGGGTGGCGCTCCCCACCCCCCCCGAGAGACCGTCGGCGTACAGGTCGGCCTTCGTCAGGGCGGCGCGGTGGGTGACCTCCCCGCCAAAAAAGGGAGCAAGCAGGGAAAGGAGGACCTCCGCCTCCTGCCCCTCCACACCGAGCAGCCCCGCCTTGCCCGCCTTTTCCTTGCGGCTCTCCTTACCGCGGACGGCGGGCACGTGCAGGTGATAGACCCGCTCCCCGCGGAGCGCGCCCGAGAGATAGGAGCGGATGACGCGGCCGCCCCCGTCGGGGTCGGTGAGGACGATCGCCCCGCGGTCGCTTGCCAGGCGCTGCAAAAGGTGCAGGCGCTCCTTGTTGTTAAAAAGGGCAAACCCGTCGGTCGTAAAAATGTCGGCGTCAACAATACTTGACAGTTTTATCTTGTCGTAGCGCCCCTCCACGATGATCGGAAGGGCGACCCTTGGCTTATTCATAGCGGCTCCTTTCGGAAAAACGGCACAGTCCTGCGCGGCAAAGCTCGCAGTGGCGGCAGTCGGGGCTGCGGGCCGTGCACACCTCACGGCCAAAGAGGACGGCGCGGTGGCAAAGCTCGGAGGCGTTCTCCTCGGAGAGGAGGGGCGTGAGCGTACGCTCGACCAGCAGGGGGTCACGCTTGTCCTCGGGGGTGAAGCCCCAACGGCCCGAAAGGCGGATCATGTGGGTGTCGGCCACCACGCAGGACCTTCCGAAGATGTCGCCAAGGAGGAGGTTGGCAATTTTGCGCCCCACCCCGGGGAGGGTGAGCAGCTCCTCCATGCTGTCGGGCAGACGCCCGCCGTACACCTCGGTAAGGCGGCGCGAGGCAAGGATCAGGTCGCGCGCCTTGGTGCGGAAAAGGCCGCAGGGGCGCACAAGCGCCTCAAGCTCGCGCGGGTCGGCCGCCGCCATGGCCGCGGCGGTGGGGTAGCGGGCAAAGAGGGGGACGGCCACCTCGTTCACGCGGGCGTCGGTGCATTGGGCCGAGAGCCGCCCCATGACAAGCAGGCGCCAGGGGTCGCCCTCATAGCGGAGGGCGCACTCGGCCGTCGGATAGCGCTCCCGCAGCAGCCGCGAGATCGCCGTGAGGCGCTCGCGGGCGGCGGCGCGGCTCTCGCGCCTCATGAGGTCACCTCGCAAAGCAGGCGGGAAAGCAGACGGCAGGGGAGCCCCACCACGGTGTCCATCTCCCCGTCGGTCGCCGCGACCAGCGCGCCGCCAAGGCCCTGGATGCCGTAAGCCCCCGCCTTGTCCATCGGCTCGCCCGTGGCCACGTAGGCGGTGATCTCGGCGTCGCTCAGCGCACGGACGGAGACGGCGGTGGTGTCCACCGCCGACAGCAGCCGCCCGCGGTAGGCAACGCACACCCCCGTATGCACGCGGTGCGTCCTGCCCGAAAGGGCGCGGAGCATGGCGGCGGCCTCGGCGGTGTCGCGCGGCTTGCCAAGCGGGGTACCGTCAAGGTCCACCGTGGTGTCGGCGGCAATGACCAGCGCCCCCTCGCAAAGCGGCAAAACGGCGCGCGCCTTGCGCTCGGCCACCACAAGGGCGCCCTCGGCGGGCGGGGTGCCCGCGGGAAGGGTCTCATCGGCCTCGCTCACAAGGACGGAAAAGGATATCCCCATGCGGGAAAGCAGCTCGCGGCGGCGCGGTGAGGCCGAGGCAAGCACCACGGGAATGTCAGCAAATTCGGTTGAGAAAACGTTTTCGTTCATGGCGTTGGCAGGCGGCGGACCTCCCCCGCAAGCGGCTCCTTGCAGCGGGCGGCGGCGATCACCGCGCGGCACTCCTTTTCGGTTTCTATCGTAAAGAGGTAATGCTCCCGCGTGACGGCGCGGGTAAGGTCGGGGCGGTCGGCAAGGTAGGTCGGACGGCTGTTGAGGACCACCGTGCGGTGCTCCCACTCCCGCATAAGGGGAAAGCGCACGCCGCGGCGGTCGGTGAGGGCGGCCCTGCCGCAGGCGCGGCAGCCAAAGCCCTCGCGCACAAAGCAGCGCTCGGTCAGCATCAGGGGGATGCGCCCGTAAACGATGGCGCGGTGGGGGAGCGAGGCGAGCCGCACCGCCGAAAGCTCGGGCGAGAGGAGGAGGTCGGAAACGCCAAGCGAGAGGAGCGCGGCGGCGCTTTCACGGTTGGTGACGTTCAGGCGGTGGCCGCCCACGGGAAGCAGGCCCGCCTCGCGCACAAGGGCAAGCTGGCCGTAGCTCTCACAAAGCGCGTAGCGCGCTCCCGCCGCTCTTGCTGCTGTCAGCATCGCAAGGACGCGTGGCCGCTCGGCATCGGTGATGACGCTCGGCATGGCCACCTCGGCCCCTCGGATACCCTCCTCGGCAAGGAGGGAGAGCGGCAGGTAAAGGCGGTCAAAGAAGCCCCCGTCCGCGGCGGCGCGGAATTGCTCTTTTGTCTCGCACCGTGCGGTACGGTAGGGGAGCCCCTCGGGCGGCGTGCAGGGGCTTGGCTCGTACACCACCCCGAGGGGCGCCTGCTCCTCTCCCATAAGGGCGGTGGCGGCGGCACGGCGCAGGGCGTTCAGGGCGCCCGCCGTGAGAAATAACCCCTCCCCCAGCGTAAGGGTAAGGTCGTGTGGCGCCAGGCGGAGGAAGGTCCCGCCAAGCCGTGAAAGGCGGCCGCGCACCTCCTCCTTTGTCAGGGGGGCGCTTTTTGCCGCCGCGGGCACCTCTCCCGTCACGGTGACGGTGCGCTCCCCAAGGGTAAGCGAAAGGCGCGCGGGCTCGCCCGCCACGATTCGTGCCATCCCTGTGACCGATTTTGGCGTAAATGTAAAGCTTTCTTGTCTTTCGCGCGTGGCGGCCTTGTCGGCCGCGCTCCGTACGCCCGTCATCGGCTCACGGTGGCGCGCGGTAAAGTAGCGGTCGGTAAAGCCCCCGCGGGAAAAGAGGGCGGCGGCCTCCTCCAGCTCCTCCCGCGTGGCGCTCCGCCCCTCGTCAAGGAGGCGGCGATACAGCGCCGTGACCCCCGCCACGTAGGCGGGTGCCTTCATGCGCCCCTCGATCTTCAGGGAGGCAACGCCCGAGGCAAGGAGGGCGGGGATATGCTCGCCAAGCGCCAGGTCGGAAAGCGACAGGGGGTACCCCTTACCGTAGGGCAGGCGGCAGGGCTGGGCGCACTCGCCGCGGTTGCCGCTCCGCCCCCCGACAAGCGAGGAAAAAAGACACTGGCCCGAGTGGCTGACGCACAGCGCCCCGTGGAGAAAGACCTCGACCTCGGCGGTCGAGCCCTCGACCATACGGCAGATGCCGTCAAGCGACAGCTCGCGTGCCGCCACCACGCGGGTGGCCCCCAGCGAGGCGTAGAGGTCGGCCGTGTCGGTGCTGTGGATAAAGCCCTGCGTGGAGGCGTGGAGGGGGAGGGCGGGCAAATGACGGTGAAGGAGCGAGAGAAGGCCCGTGTCCGCCACAATGGCGGCATCCATGCCCAGCGCGGCCACGCGGTCGGCATACGAAAGGACCTCTCCGAGCTCGCGGTCAAAGAGCAGGGTGTTGAGCGCGAGGTAGACGCGCACGCCGTGAAGGTGGGCGTAGCGGACGGCCTCGCCGAGGGCCGCCTCGTCAAAATTCTTGGCAAAGGCCCGCGCCGAGTGGCGCCCGCCGAGGTAGACGGCATCCGCACCCGCGCCAATGGCGGCGTAGAGCGCCTCGGGAGAGCCCGCA
Organism: Clostridia bacterium; assembly: GCA_017407375.1. Taxonomy (GTDB): domain Bacteria; phylum Bacillota; class Clostridia; order Oscillospirales; family CAG-272; genus UBA1740. The sequence goes on along the minus strand of JAFQWT010000115.1, from coordinate 14,296 downwards.
GGGGCGAGAAGCTCGGGTAGGGCGGTCGATCGTTTCATGGGCACTCCTTTCTCTTGGCTTGTATTTTTTCCGCTTGCTCTTACGGGTGGGTTGACTTTTTTTCGAAAATAGGGTATGATACTACTGTTCCTCCTCATTATAGCAAAACTCTTCCAAAAAGAAAAGAGGGGAGCGAAAATTCCTTGTCCTTGAAGGGAGAAAGACCATGGACGAATACAGCTTCAACTCCGCCTCGTACGGCGTCAAGACCCACGCTGAGGGAAAGATCCTCCTTCTCCGCGTGCTTCTCATTCTCGGGTACGTCCTGTTTTCGGCGGGCTATTGCACCGTCTTTCTCGTCCCTGTGAAGATGCCCGCGCTCATTGCCATTCTGCCCATTTTTCTTCTGGTCCTGATCCCCTCCACCTGGCGCCTTGTGTCGTTTGACTACGAGTACGTGGTGGAGCATGGCGAGCTGGCCGTGGAAAAGCTTTACAGCACCAAAAAGCGCCGCCGCATCCTTGCCGTGCGCCTCCGTGAGGCCGTGCGCGTGGTCCCCCTCACGCCCGACGTCTCGCTCTCGGGCCTTACGGTGCACGACTGCCGCGGCACGAAAAAAAGCCCCGACTCCTATCTTGTCGAGTATCGCGCCGAGGACGGCAAGCCGTCGGTCCTTTTGTTTGAGGGCACGACCAAGCTCGTCAAGATGATCGCCAAGTACAACAGCGCCACCGTCGTTTCGGACGCGCTCCGCCTGTGAGCGCCCTCTCCCCCCTCCCGCGCCTTTGGCTGGCCCCCATGGCGGGGTACAGCGACACCGCCATGCGCGCCCTTTGCCACCGCATGGGGGCCGAGGCCTCGGTCAGCGAGATGATCTCGGCCAAGGCGGTGGTCTACCGCGATAAAAAAACGGTACCCCTCGGCAGGATCACCCCGCCTGAGGGGCCTGTGCTTTTACAGCTCTTCGGTAAGGAGCCAAGCGTCATGGCCGAGGCCGCCGCCCTCCTGGCGGGGGGATATTGCGGGAGCGTTCCCGCAGGGCTTGACATCAATATGGGCTGCCCCGTCCCCAAGATCGCGGGGAACGGTGAGGGCAGTGCCCTCCTGCGCGACCCCGAGCTTTGCTACCGCATCGTGGCGGCCGTCCGCGCCGCCCTGCCGAAGGAGCTTCCGCTTTCGGTCAAGCTCCGCCTCGGCTGGACGCGGGAGGAGCTGACCGTTTTGCGTGTGGCGGAGGCCGTGACCGCCGCGGGCGCCTCCTTCCTCTTTGTTCACGGGCGCACCCGCGCCGAGATGTATGCGGGCAAGGCCGACTGGGAGACCATTGCCGCCGTGGCGGCGGCGGTGCCCGTCCCCGTCATCGGGAACGGCGACGTCGGTGATGCCGCCACCGCCCTTCGGCGCCTCTCCGAAAGCGGCTGTCACGGCCTGATGATCGGCCGCGGCGCCGTCGGCAACCCCTTCCTCTTCCGTGAGATCGCCGCCGCCCTGCGCGGCGAGTGCGCCCCGCCCCCCACGCGGGAGGAGCGCATTGAGACCGCCCTTGCCCACCTCCGCGCCGCCATCGCCGATAAGGGCGAGGGCATCGCCGTGCGCGAGTCGCGCAAGCAGATCGCCGCCTACACCCGCGGCATGACGGGGGCCGCCGCCATCCGCGGCGCCGTCAACGCCGCCACGACCTACGCGGAGGTCGCCGCCCTTCTGTCCCCGCTGACAGAGGCCCCGTAAAGCCGCCGCCCGCCCCTCCATCACCGCGCGAGAGCGCGGTGTATATCATCACGCGCCAGCGTGTATCTCATCAAGGGCGCCCCGCCCTTGTATCTCATCACGCGCCAGCGTGTATATCACCGCCACCCGCGTGCCTTGCCCTCCCCGCGGATATGGTTAAAATGCGCGCTCGTTATCACTCGCTTCATTTCGCCCTATCCTTGGGGTATCGCGGCGCCAAAACACCACACCGTGGTGTTTTGGCTTGCTCACCACCAAGGCACAAGAAAAAAGCCGCATTTGCGGCTTTTTTCTTTGTTTTGTAAACAAAACCTTCCGTCAATAAGTAAAATATTTGTAGAAAATGGGGTAGGCGGCAAAGTAGTCGGCCAGGGTCCTGCGGGAGGAGACGCCGGGGTCGTGGATGGTAAAGCCCGCGGCCGTGATGACGTCGCCCCCCGTATAGCCCGTCACCACCACCCAGTGCTGGCCGCCCGCGGCGGTCTTGGCGCCGATGAGGACGGGGTGGCCCTTTTGCAATTCACGGTAGATGTCGGCAAGGTAGCCCTCACGGTAGAAGTGCGGCGTGTAATCGCTCGGCCAATAGACGTTGCCGCTTGCCGTATAGGAAAGCCGCTTCACCATCACTGCGGGGGTGAGGGCGGCGCCCGTGCGGTAGGACTCGATCATCGAGATGCCCGTGGTCGCACAGCCGATGCTTGAGAGCGTCTTGCCCGATGCTCCCACCTTCATCCACCCCCAGCGGCTGTCCCACTGGCGGTAGCAGGGGACGCTGAGGGAGACGGCGGGGTAGGCCTCGGCCCCCTTGAGGTAGGCGCGGCTTACGTACCCTGTGCGGTTGCCCGCATAGAGAATGCGGCAAAAGTCGCCGCTTGTCGAAAGCACGATGACGGCCGTGCCGCTTTTCAGTGAGCCGATGCGCGCGTACGAGGTCGCGGGGCCGCTCCGCACGTTCAGCGTGCTTTGCCCCGTGGCGACCGTGGCGGTGGCGGTCGACGTAACGGTGAGGTAAGCGCCGTGGCAGTAGCCCGTTTTGCCCGCGGCGTATTCCACGCGCCACCACTCCCCCGTTTTTTCAAGCAGCGTAACGGTCTCGCCGCTTGTGAGTGAGGCGACCCACGCGCCGCCGGTGGAGGGGGAGGCGCGCACGTTCAGCCGTCCGCCGCCCGTGTCCACAAGGCCCGCGGCCCGTGGGGTGGCGGCCGCCGCGGTTATGGGGACGGTGAGCGCCCCCACCGATAGCAAGAGTGCTAAGATAAGACTGAAAGAGAATATTCGTTTCATTGTCGGGATATCCTCCTTTTTTGGTATGAGCGACACCCCCTTGGGAATGTCGGGTGCCTCCATTATACCACCCCCTCCCCCCTTTGGGAAGGGGCCAAATATCGGCAAAATCCCATCCTCTCCCAGCCCTTGCAAAAACTGACGAAATATTTACGAAACTGCTTGACATTGCGCCCGCCCGCCCGTATAATGAGGGTGGCTGATCCCTATAATACAACCTTCAAGGAGAATTTTTATGAGCTCGGCAATTTACGGTGACAAGCGCGTTGACAACCTGAAGATCGCCTACATCGGCGGCGGCTCACGCGGGTGGGCCTGGGGCCTGATGAGCGACCTCGCCGCGGCGGGTGATCTTTCGGGCTGTGTCGACCTTTACGACATTGACTTTGAGGCCGCAAAGGCCAACGAGGTCATCGGCAACAAGTTCAACGACCTCCCCGAGGCCGTCGGCAAGTGGACCTACACGGCCAAAAGGACGATCGGGGAAGCGCTGACGGGCGCCGATTTCGTCATCATCTCGATCCTTCCCGGTACCTTTGACGAGATGGAGAGCGACGTGCACCATCCCGAAAAGTACGGAATTTACCAGCCCGTTGGTGACTCCACCGGCCCCGGCGGCATCATCCGCGCCCTGCGCACCATTCCCATGTTCCGTGAAATTGCCCGCGCCGTGCGTGACTATTGCCCGAAGGCCTACGTCATCAACTACACCAACCCCATGACGCTGGCCGTTGCCGCCCTCTACAAGGAATTCCCCGAGATCCGCGCCTTTGGCTGCTGCCACGAGGTGTTCGGCACGAAGTATCTTATCACCCGCATGCTGAAGGAGCATCGCGGTCTTACGGTGCAGCGTGAAGAGCTTGTTTCGAACGTCATCGGCGTCAACCACTTCACCTGGCTCACCGACCTCACCCTGCACGGCGAGGACCTCTTCCCCTTCTACGCCGAGGCGATCGAGAAGCAGGAGGCCAAGCTCAACGAGGAGCTGGCTCTTGTCGACAACAACTGGGTGAAGATCGCGGGCTCGACCCACGACCGCGTGAAGTACGATCTTTTCAAACGTTACGGCGTGATGGCCGCTGCGGGCGACCGTCACCTGGCCGAGTTCTGCGAGGGCAGCTGGTACCTCGAAAGCCCCGAAATGGTGCAGAAGTGGGGATACTCCCTTACCACCGTTAAGTGGCGTAAGGAGGACCTTGAAAAGCGCCTGGCCAGAAGCGCCCGCCTCCAGAGCGGCGAGGAGGCCGTCAAGATCTCCAACACCGGTGAGGAGGGCGTCAAGCAGATGCGCGCGCTTCTCGGCCTTTGCGACCTTGTCACCAACGTCAACCTGCCGAACGTCGGTCAGATCCCGAACCTGCCGATGGGCGCCGTTGTCGAGACCAACGCCACCTTCACGGCGGGCGGTGTCCGCCCCGTGATGGCCGGCCCCGTGCCGCCCCAGATCCTCAACCTCATCGCCAGGATCTCGGCCGAGCAGCAGATGGTCCTCGAGGGCGCCTTTGAGCACGACCTTGACAAGGTCTTTGCCGCCTTCTGCAACGATCCCCTGGTCCGTCTGCCTCTCGCCGAGGCGCGTAAGATGTTCGACGAGATGATCGAAAACACCAAGGGATATCTCACCGAATACTTCGAATAAGGTACGGTCGGCGAATTTGGGCATAAACCGCCGCTCGCTTCCTTTGACGTACGTTCGTACGCCTGCGGGCGGCAAAGCACCGCTTTCTGCTCCAAATTTGGGCATAACCGAAAAAGGAGAGCAGAAGCTCTCCTTTTTTCTTTTGCGTAAACAAAACCATACACAAAAACCGCCACGCCGTGGCGGTTTTTCTGCGTTTCTTGGCGATGCGCGTCGCACAACAGAAAAGGGTTGCATTCTCTGTATATTTATGTTATAATATTTGTGTTTAATTCCTTCCGTATGTATTAGCGGATGAAGTCAAGTCATAAAACGTAAGTGGAGGACACGAAGTATGGGACAGATTGCCAGCGTTATCAAGTACGAAGGTGACAACAGCACTTTTGTATGGAAGCACCCCTGCGAGGATTTCAACAGCTTGACTCAGCTGATCGTTCATGAATCTCAAGAGGCGATTTTCTTCCTGAATGGGCAAGCACTCGATATGTTCGGCGCGGGAAGGCACACTCTCAAAACGCAAAACATTCCAAAACTCGGTAAATATCTCAACCAAGCGACGGATGGTGATACTCCCTTCCACTGCGAGGTCTATTTTATCAACAAGACCGTGCAAATGGCCATTAAATGGGGAACCGACACCAAGATCCGCTTCCTGGAGCCGAGCATGGGGTTGCCGTTGGAGATCGGCGCTTGCGGTGAACTGAGCCTGGAGGTCGCCGATTCTCGCACGTTGATTTTGAAGCTTGTCGGGACCACGAACGGTATCGCGTGGGGCGATGGCGGAGCCGGATTCACCAAGTCGCTCCAAAACTGCTTTAAGCCGTTGATCTCTACGGCGGTCAAGGCGCAGCTCCCTGCTGAGATCAAGGCGCAGGAGATTGACGTTCTTGAGATCGATGAGCATCTTGAGGCCCTTTCCGAGGGGCTGCGTAAACGCCTTCTCCCGGGATTCCAAGAATACGGTCTGACGATTCCTCAATTTTACATTTCCGGCGTCGCTCTTCCCGAGAACGACCCGAACTTCCGCCGTCTGCGTGAGTTACACACCGTTTCGTTCCAAACGCGCATGCTCCGCGCTGAGGCATTGGTGAAGTCGGCGCGCGCCGAGGCCGAGGCCGGCGTTGTGGCCGCGGAGAGAGCCGTAGCCCTTGAGCACGAGACCACGGAGACCGAGGTGACGAAGAGAGCGGCGGAAAGAGAGTTGATCCGCGCACAGACCGAGGCCCAGGCGGCGAGGCTGGCCGGAATGGCCGAGGCCGAGATTATGGCAGCGCAAGGGTATACCAAGCGGGACATCCTTACAGCAGAGGTGCAAAAGGCCTATGCAGAGGGTATTGGAAATATGACGATCAGCGGCGGCGCCGCGAGTGATGTCTTTGGTATCGGAGTAGGTATGGCCGCGGCAGGGGCCATGGCTCCTCAGTTTGGGGAAATGTTCAAGGGCTTTGCTCCCTCGGACGCTCGAGAGGCGGCGAAGTGTGCAAGCTGTGGCGCGGCGCTCCCTGCTGATGCACGTTTTTGCCTGGCATGCGGGGAAAAGGTGGTAGCCCCCGGCGCGGACGGCTCCGTGGTGTGTCCGAGCTGCGGCAAGACGGTAGCTAAAGGCAAATTCTGCCCTGAGTGCGGTCACAAATTCGTTGCCACGTGTCCGAAATGCGGGAAGGACGTTTCTTCCGATGCCAAATTCTGCCCCGATTGCGGCGAGAAGCTCTAATGGAGGTTTGACGGATGAAAAAGAATTTTAAGCATTATGTAATCGCTTGGGCGATCCTCTTGGTCCTTTTTAACGTGATAGCGATCGTGGCGCCGGCGTGGCCCACGCTTGAAAAGCACACGGCTTCGTTCTGGATCGGCTACGCCTTCATCAACGCGGCTATGATCGGTCAGCTGGCGTGTGCATGGCTGGCGTTTAAGGAAGACAATGCGCAAAAGACCTTCTACAATCTGTCGCTGCTTACCGTTAGCTACAGCGGTCTTATTGCGACGCTCGTCGTCGGCCTTATCTGTATGGTCTTTACCCCGCTTCCGTACTGGGTGGGGGCGGTGGCCTGCCCCACGGTCACGCTCGTCAGCGCCGTTGCCGTGATCAAGGCCAAGGTGGCTGTCAACCTGGTGACGGAGATGGATTCTGAGATTGCCGTTTCGACAAGCGTCATCCTTGGCCTGCGTGAGGAAAGCGCGGTGCTGGTATCCCTCGCAAAGGGGGAGGATGACAAGGCGGTCTGTAAAAAGGTTGCCGATGCCCTGCGCTTCAGCGATCCTGTGAGCCACGAGGCCACCGCTTCGATCGAGGCAGAGCTGTCGGCCTGCTTCGAGGCCTTTAAGTCGGCAGTTTCCGAGGAAAGCAACGTTGCCTCGGCCGCTGAGGCGTTGCTGGCTCTTCTTGCGGAAAGAAACGTTAGGTGTAAGAGCTCTAAATGACCGTTTTCCCCACGGCAAACGGGGGACATCAAAAGCACAAAACAGTTGAGGACGATATCTGATGTCAACGTTCAAGTGTAAGATGTGCGGTGGCTCGTTGGAGATCGAACGAGGCCAGGCGATCGCAGAGTGTGAATACTGCGGCGCCAGGCAAACGCTGCCCAAGCTTGACGATGATCGGCGGGCGAATCTGTATGACCGCGCCAATCATCTCCGCAGGGGCAACGAGTTTGATAAAGCCACCGCCATTTACGAGCAAATATTGAATGAGGATGCAAGCGATGCGGAGGCCTACTGGTCGCTTGTCCTTTGTCATTACGGAATCGAATACGTAGAAGATCCGCGCACGCACAAGCGTGTGCCCACTGTGCATAGGGCGCAGTTTACCTCGATCTTTGACGACGAGAATTATAAATCGGCCGTCGAGAGCGCGGATGCTTACCAGAGGATCCTGTATGAGGAGGAGGCCGCGGCGATCAACGAGATCCAAAAGGGCATCCTTGAGATCTCGGGTAAGGAAGACCCGTTTGACGTCTTTATTTGCTACAAGGAGACCGACGAAAACGGCCGCCGTACGGCGGATAGCGTTCTTGGGCAAGAGCTGTATTATCAGCTGAAGCAGGAGGGCTTCAAGGTCTTTTTTGCCAGGATCACGCTGGAGGATAAGTTGGGCTCGGCGTATGAGCCGTATATTTTTGCGGCGCTCAATTCGGCCAAGGTCATGGTCGTGCTTGGTACAAGGCCCGAGCATTTCAATGCCGTTTGGGTGACCAACGAGTGGAGCCGCTTTTTGTCCTTGATCCGTCAGGGGAAAAAGAAAATGCTGATCCCCGCGTACAGGGATATGGACCCGTACGATCTCCCCAAGGAGTTCTCGCATCTGCAGGCCCAGGATATGTCCAAGCTGGGCTTTATGCAGGACTTGATCCGCGGCATCAAGAAGCTTGTCGGCCGCGAGAAAAAGACGACCGCGCCCGCGGCCGAGCCGCGCACGGAAAACTATGAGGTGGTAGCATCTGCGGCGCCTCTTCTTCGTCGTGCTTTTTTGTTCCTTGAAGACGAAGAATTCAACATGGCGGACGAGTATGCCGAAAAGGTCCTGGATATCAACCCCGAGTGTGCCGAGGCGTACGTTGTCAAGCTCCTTGTGGAGCTTGGCTTGACCTCCCCCGAGGAGCTGGCCTCCGCTGATGAGCCACTTTCCGATTTGCATAATTATCAAAAAGCTGTTCGCTTTGCAAGCGATGAGTACCGCGCAGCCCTTGAGGGTTACAACCGCGCCATTATGGATCGCTTGGAGCAAGAACGCTTGGATAGCGTGTACGAGGAGGCCACTTCCTTGTTAGAGGGAGGGGCATTTGACGATGCGGCGAAGCTTTTTGCTTCCATTTGGGGATACAGAGATGCCGCGGCCATGGCAAAGGCTTGTGGCGAAGCAAAGGAAGAAGAGCGAAAGAAGAGGATTTATTCGTCAGCGCTGGATCAGGCGTGGGCCGCACGCGCGACCGAAGCCGATATGGAGAAGGGCATTGCGGCGCTGCGGTCTATCAGCGGCTACAGAGATGCCGATGAACAGGTCGTTTCGTTGACGGAGCACCTGGAGGAGTGGCGCGAGGAAAAGCGCCTTGCCGAAGAAGAGGCGAGGAGGAAAGCCGAAGAGGACCGCCTCCGCAGAGCGGCGGCGGCAAGGAAAGCAAAAAAAATCGCGAAGATATGTGTTATTGCCGGGGCAATTTTTTCTGTTCTGCTGGTACTCTTTGTCACCCTGATCCTTCCGCCGATCCGATACCGTGATGCCGAGGACCTTTTGGCGAGGGGAGATCTTCGGGCAGCACGTGCGGTGTACGCGGACCTTGGCGATTATTCCGAGAGCGCCCAGCGCGTCAAGCTCATTGACGGCGTGCTGATGCTGGAGTATGACCTCCTGGCCGGGGGCGTCGAAAAAATTCTTTCGTCGGGGACTTCTGTTAAAATCACATATGATTTTAACGGAGGTGCGTTGCCCTCGACCGTGAGCGCATCAGCGAGCGAGGGAGATGTCGTAGCGATCCCCCTTTCCGCAACGACGTCCTCTGCGCGGTTTCGCGTGATCACTTACAACTCCCCATCCGAGTTTGTTGCCTTCCCCACGCCCGACAGGAGTGGCTATTTCTTTGATGCGTGGGAGATGAAGAGTTACCGGTTGCTCTCCGACGGGACCTTTGTGCTGAGTCTGAAGGCCAATTGGACACCCATTTCTTACACCGTTACCTTTGACGATACGGTGTCGCTGGGCACGGTCACCTTCGAATACAATGACGGCAGGCCCCCCAAGAGCGTCACGCTTCGTCAAGGAGAAACGCTGGCTTATCCCGGCATCCCCCAAAGAAGCGGATACCTCTTTGCGGGGTGGTATACCGACCGCGCCTGCACACAGTTGTACAGCTTCAGCGGAACGATAAACGAGAGCTTTACCCTTTACGCCAAATGGGTGAGTAGCGCCGCGGGTGGCGTTATTGTGGGGTCTAATATCTCGGTGACGTTGAGTGGAACCAAGGAGCAATATTACGCCTTTGTGCCGTTGGTAAGCGGAAGTATAACCGTATATACCACAGGAAATCGTGATACGTACGGATATTTGTATGGCTCAAGACAACAGCAGCTTTGCTACAACAATGACAGTGGATCCGGTCTTAACTTCCAATACACGTACAATGTAACGGCGGGGAACGTATATTATATCGGCGTCAGAAACGCTTACAGTTATGCAACGTCGACAACAGTGCAGCTCTATGTTTCCGGCACGCAAAAGCCCACAAGCACAGCAAAAGCGGTAAACTCGACGATGGCGAAATATCAGGACGGTCGCAAGATGACCGCAACCGTGACTTACGGCGCGGCTTGTACGCTTCCCACGCCTTCTCGCGAGGGGTATGTTTTTCTCGGCTGGTACAACGGAAACACCAAGGTCTCGTCCGGTGTGTGGAGCATTGCGGGCAACGTTACGCTGGTGCCGCGGTGGAAAGGCGCCGAGCATACGGCCACGCTGAACCCCAACGGCGGTACGGTGAGCCAAACAACGGTCTCCGTTGCGTACGATACGCCCTATACCCTGCCCACCCCCGAGAGGGAGGGCTATGACTTCCTCGGGTGGTATGACAGTAATAACATAAAATACGAGGGGGGAACCTGGCGCAGAAATGCCGATGTGGTGCTGACCGCCAAGTGGCAGGCCGCCTCTTACACCGTCACCTATGAGGACGTGGCGAACAGTTGGGTGGTCACCTTCGATCATAACGACGGCACAGGTGAGAAATCTTCGGTGAATGTTCATTTTGGATATCGGCTGGCGTATCCCGATATCCCCCAAAGAAGCGGATATGTTTTTGCGGGGTGGTACACGGATAGCGCTTGTACGGAGAAATATGGCTTTAGAGGGGATATTACCGGAGATATCACGCTGTATGCCAAGTGGGTCGCCCATGCAAAGGAGAACGCCATCACCGTTGGGGCCAACACTTGGGTGGTTTTGAATGGTACGGTGATCCAATATTATGCCTTTGTGCCGTTGGTTAGCGAGCGTGTGACTGTATACACTGAGGGCAATCGTGATACCTATGGGTATTTGTATGATTCCTCCATGACGCCAATAGTATATGACGACGACAGTGGCAGTGGCCAAAATTTCTCGTACACGTATAATGTGACGGCCGGAACTTTGTATTACGTTGGTATTAGAGGATACTCCTCTTCGTCTATGGAGGCAGTTCAGCTTTGTATTTCGGGAACACAAAAGCCCTATAGTGAAGCAACAGCGAGCGGGACCGGGTATTGCTATAGCGATGGACACACGGAAACGACAACCGTGACTTACGGAGTCGCGTACACGCTCCCCACGCCGACGCGTGAGGGCTACACCTTCCTGGGGTGGTACAACGGGGAGACCAAGGTCTCGTCCGGTGTGTGGGGCATTGCGGGCAACGTTACGCTGGTTCCGCGGTGGAAAGCCGCCGAGCATACGGTCACGCTGAACCCCAACGGCGGTACGGTGAGCCAAACAACGGTCTCCGTTGCGTACGATACGCCCTATACCCTACCCACCCCCGAGAGGGAGGGCTATGACTTCCTCGGGTGGTATGACGGTAATGATATAAAATGCGAGGGTGGAACCTGGAGCGAAAATGCCGATGTTTCTCTTGCAGCTCGATGGGCGGCAAAGACGTATAATCTTACGCTGAGCAATATCAAGAAAAAAGCTATAGGTGTTACGGTTACGTTTGATAACAATTATAGTGGTTCTACATCTTCAACCGTAACATTGGAATATGGTGAAACCTTATCCTATCCTACCGAACCTACAAGAAATGGATATGCGTTTATAGGTTGGTTTACCGATAGTTCTTGCACAACAAGGTATAATTTCACCGGCACAGTAACCGATAATATGACCTTGTACGCAGGTTGGAAACAAATCTCGTTTACTAATCAGTACACTAAGGTTGAGGTTGATCCTACCGAATATACTTCAAGTAGTGATTGTTTAGGACTTTCAACAAGTGGTACAAATTCAAGCTATAAGAGATATGTTTACTTCGTAGCTGAAGAAGCGGGAACGCATTATATCTATTACGCAAACTCCACGTCAAGGACGTCGTACAAATACTATCTGTATATTTATAACTTGACAACGGGATCAACTATTAAGAGCAATGCAACAGTTTCTTCCACATCGTACTCATCGGCAAGCTTTACCTGCTCGGCAGGTGATGTAATTGTAATGGCAGTTTACAAGTATAGTAGTTCGTCTTCCTCTGAGTCAACGGCATACTTCTACTTTAGCGGTTTTGGAGCCGTTACAAGTAATGCGGTTGCAGAAGCCGAGGAATATGTATATTCTTCAACCTCAAATTACAGCGAACAAGTTACATACGGGTCTTCCTTTACACTTCCTACTCCGACGAGAACGGATTACCGCTTCCTCGGCTGGTATAACGGCAACACCAAGGTTGAAGCAGGAACATGGAATTACGACTCCAACGTAACGCTTACACCCAAGTGGGAAGAAATTGTTTATTACAATGTTACCTTTAACAATACAATGCAAGCTATTGATAAAATCAATGTAACATTCAATTACAATTACAGTGGTTCTACCAACACCGTTGTTGAACTCAGAAACGGTGATACATTGACCTATCCTACGGTTCCTACGAGGAGTGGATATGCGTTTGCGGGTTGGTACACAGACAGCTCTTGTACAACAAAATACAGCTTTAGCGGAACGATAACAGAAGATACCACGCTTTATGCAAAATGGGTATCAATGCAAGCGTCAAACTACGGCAGTGAATATCTGGAGATTGCAAACTATACAAGCTCAAGTCAGCAAAAGAGTATTACGGCATCCTCTTACAGTGGCTATAATTACTATTATTTTACTTGCTATAAAGATGGTACATACATTATTTGCGGCACTTGGACAGAAGGCGACTTCATGTTTAACGTTTCCAACGTAACAAAAGGAACTACAATAATTAGCTGCAACCTGTGTAGCGGCCGAACAAGCACATCATCGCAATCCTTTACGGCAAGCGCAGGAGATGTAATTTGTGTAAGAACTACGAGATATAGCTCAAGTTACAATTACACAAGCAACGGAAAGTTCTATGTATCGGGTGCAAGTTATCCCACAAGCACTGCTGTTGCGCAATGTTCGGAAACAAGCGGAATGGAATATAGCTACGGTAATTCTGTTACAGCACAAGTTGAATACGGAGTGGAATTCACTCTGCCTGCGATTTCTCGCACCGGCTACGCCTTCCTCGGGTGGTACAACGGAGAGACCAAGGTGGAGTCCGGTGTTTGGGCGTTTGACACCGACGTAACTCTCACACCGAAGTGGCAGGAGACATAGGTCCTCATTTTCACAAAAACGCAAACAAAACCATACACAAAAACCGCCACGCCGTGGCGGTTTTTGCTTGTGAAAAGGTGCGCCACCCTCGCGGGGAGCATTCGAACACCCTTGTGGGGACGGGTCTTTTGTCGGGGACAGAAAAAGCGGCAAGCTGATGCTTGCCGCTTTGGTCGGAGCGAGGTGATTCGAACACCCGACCTCTTGGTCCCGAACCAAGCGCTCTACCAAACTGAGCCACGCCCCGATGCTTATGAAATTATTTAGGAGGTCGGGTGTTCCACCCGTTGCCCTCCGAGAGTGCCGCGCCTTGTGCGCCACAATATTATAGCACACCGCCCCCGCCTTGTCAAGCGCAAGACGGAATAATTTTAAAAAAGCATCGGCGCGGGGCGCGGCACTCTTGGGCGGCCGCCCCGTGGCGTACAGGGCGCGGCACTTAAGGCGTGATAACGGTTGTGGGTCTATTCCTTCGCTTTGCGTAATTCAAGGTGTACTGTGTGCCCTTAGAGCGTCCGTCCCACACGGCAAGGACCGCGTCTGCCATATCCACGGCTTGCTCATTGCGCCGGAGGGGGGCGCCGCGGCCGTAAAGATCATAGCGCGGGCGCAGAATGCACTTTGACAAACGGTGCGCGTCCGCATATTGCTCCGCCAAGCTGTCGATGCCTCCCGCTCCGCCGCTGATGACGGTGTCAACGTCCGGCGGTATGTGCGGGGAAAGATCAAAGCTCGTAAGGGAGCGAGAGCCGACAATGAGCAATTTCATAGAATAAAAACCTCCTTTTCATATATACCTATATAAGTATATACCCAAATAGAGAAATTGTCAATTGGGTATATATCCGATAGTATATATATTAAAGGAGGGCTACTCATATGGTGAAATTGACGATAGACAAATGCCTTAATGAGCGGGGGATGACCCGATATGAGCTTGCCAAACGCGCCGAGGTTAAATTTCAGACGATCGATCGATACTACAAAAACCGAGTTGTTCGCTACGATTCGTATATTTTGGACCGTATATGTGCCGCTTTGGAATGCGACCTTAGCGACATCATCGAATACGTAAAGGATGTGTAAACGCCTTTGCGGCCTGCCTTTTTGGCGGAGGCAAATAGAAAAAGCGCGGCGGAGCCGCGCTTTTTTGGTAAACGAAAAACCACCCGCACAATGCGTGTTATCCTTAACGGAGAACACGCAATGAATTGCAACCTCGCGGTTGCGTGAATTGAAAGCTGTGCTTTCGTGAATTGCCTGCGGCATGAATTGTGCCTATCGGCACATTGGTTGCAATTCAATTCATGGAGGAGGCGGCACGCCGACGAGAAATCATGGCGTAGCCAATT
>JAFQWT010000114.1 GCA_017407375.1 Clostridia bacterium | reverse complement strand
GTGGAGGCGGGCTGGCGCTTGATGTAGCCGCCGTGGGTCAGGGTCAGCACGCAGGTGTGGCGGGGAATGAGGTCCTCAAGGTCAATTTCATCGGTCGACTCGCAGAGCTCGGTGCGGCGGCCGTCGGCAAACTTATCCTTGATAAGGAGCAGCTCTTCCTTTATGATCTCCTTGACCCTCTCCTCATCGGCAAGGATGCCCTGCAGCTCGCTGACGCGGGCGGCCAGCTTTTCGATGCGGTCCTCGATCTTCTGCCGCTCAAGGCCCGAGAGCTTACCGAGCGTCATCTCAACGATCGCCCCGGCCTGCGCGTCCGAAAGGCCGAAGGAGGCCGAGAGCTTTTCCTTGGCATCGGGGATCGAGGCCGAGGAGCGGATGATCTCAATGACCTCGTCGATGTGGTCGATGGCGGTCTTGTAGCCCTCGTAGATGTGCATCTCGTGCAGCGATCTTTCAAGCTCATATCGCGTGCGGCGCACCACGACCTCCTCCTGGTGGCGGATGTAGTGGTCGAGAATATCGGGGAGCGAGAGCACCTTCGGCTCTCCTGCGACCAGCGCCAGCATATTGACGGCGCAGGTGCTTTGCATCTGGGAATACTTGTAGAGCTGGTTGAGGATGACCTCACCGTTGGCATCGCGGCGGTACTCAACGACGATGCGCATGCCCGCACGGCCCGACTCGTCACGCACGTCGGTAATACCCTCGATGCGCTTCTGGTTGGCAAGCTCTCCGATGGCCCCCACGAGCTGGGTCTTGTTGACCATGTAGGGGATCTCGGTGATGACGATGCGGCGCTCGGCTTCTTCAACGCGCGCCCTCGCACGGACGATCACGCGGCCGCGGCCCGTCTCGTAGGCCTCCAGCATCCCGCGGGAGCCGTAAATGATCGCCGCCGTCGGGAAGTCGGGGCCCTGGATGTACTGCATCAGCTCAGGCACCGAGCAGTCGGGGTGCTCCATACGGTAGATGGTACCGTCAATGACCTCGCCAAGGTTGTGCGGGGGGATGTTGGTCGCCATACCGACGGCGATACCCACCGAGCCGTTGACAAGAAGGTTCGGGAAGCGCGAGGGGAGCACCGTCGGCTCCTTGCGGCTGTTATCAAAGTTCGGAACAAAGTCGACAACGTTCTTCTCGATGTCGCCCATCAGGTGCCCCGCGATCTTTGCCATTCTCGCCTCGGTGTAACGGTAGGCGGCGGCGCCGTCACCGTCCACGTTACCGAAGTTACCGTGGCCGTCCACCAGGGGATAGTGGAGGGAGAAGGACTGGGCAAGGCGCACCATGGTATCGTAGACCGCGGCATCCCCGTGGGGGTGGTAGCGGCCCAGCACGTTACCGACCGTGGTGGCCGACTTGCGGAAGGGCTTATCGTAGGTCAGGCCGTCCTCGTACATCGCGTACATGATGCGGCGCTGGCCGGGCTTCATACCGTCGCGCACGTCGGGAAGGGCGCGCGAGGTGATAACGCTCATGGAATACTCAAGGAAGGCCTGGCGGACCTCCTTTTCCATATAGCGGGTCTCTATCTTCTGCTCGGGGAAGGAAATATCCTCGGGGAGATTCTTATGCTCCATATCTTATCTCCTTTCCTCAAACGTCGAGGTTTTCGACAAACTTGGCATTCTCTTCAATAAACTCACGGCGCGGCTCCACGTCGTCACCCATGAGGAGAGAGAATACCTGATCGCAAAGGATCGCATCGCTCATCTCGACCTTGAGGAGCGTACGCGTTTCGGGGTTCATCGTGGTCTCCCACAGCTGCTCGGGGTCCATCTCACCAAGACCCTTGTAGCGCTCCGCCTCAATGTTGCCGCCCATCTCCTCGATGATGCGGTCACGCTCGGCATCCGAGAAGGCGTACCTCTCCTGCTTGCCCTTTTTGATCTTGTAGAGCGGGGGCTGGGCGAGGTAGACGTGGCCCTCCTCGATCAGCTTCTTCATATGGCGGAAGAAGAAGGTGAGAAGCAGCACGCGGATATGCGCGCCGTCCACGTCGGCATCGGCCATGAGGATGATCTTGCCGTAACGCAGCTTTTCAATATTGAATTCTTCCCCGATGCCACAGCCGAGAGACTGGATGATCGGGATGATCGAGGTGTTGGCATAGACCTTGTCAAGGCGGCTCTTTTCCACGTTCAGTATCTTACCGCGCAGGGGGAGAATGGCCTGATAGCGGCTGTCGCGCCCGTCGGTCGCGGAGCCACCGGCCGAGTCACCCTCCACAAGGTAGATCTCGGTCAGCTCGGCGCGCTTTTCCTGGCAGTCACGGAGCTTGCCGGGGAGCGAGGAGCTTTCGAGAACGCTCTTACGGCGCGTCATCTCCCGCGCCTTGCGGGCGGCCTCACGCGCGCGGAAGGCGGCCATGGCCTTCTCGATGATGGCCTTACCCGAGGTCGGGTTCTCCTCGAAGTATTCCTCCATCTTCTTCGAGACGATCGAGTCGACGAGCGAGCGTACCTCGGAGTTGCCGAGCTTGGCCTTCGTCTGGCTTTCAAACTGCGCGTCCTGGAGCTTAACGCTGATGATGGCGGTGATGCCCTCACGCACGTCCTCACCCGAAAGGTTCTTGTCGCTCTCCTTCAGCTGGCCGATCTTCCTCGCATAATCGTTGATCGCCTTGGTGATGGCCGATTTGAAGCCACTTTCGTGGGTACCGCCCTCGACCGTGGCCATGTTGTTGGCAAAGGAGATGAGGGTCTCGTTATAGGAGTCGTTGTACTGGAGCGCCACCTCGGCTACGATGCCGTCGCGCTCCCCCTTCATATAGACGATGTCCTTATGGATGAGAGCGGCGTGCTTTTGCTCGTTCAGGTACTCGACAAAGCTGATGATGCCCCCCTCGTAGCAGAGGACTTCCTCTCTCTCCTCGCCCTCACGCTTATCGCAAAGCACGATCTTGACGCCCGCATTGAGGAAGGCCTGCTCCCGCATTCTCTTTAAGACGACCTCGTAGTCAAAGACCGTCTCCTCAAAGATGGTGGGGTCGGGCTTGAAGGTGACCGTGAGACCGTGAAGCTCGGTGTCCCCCTCACAGGTAAAGGGGCGGTCCACGTGGCCGCGCACAAAGCGCTCGGTATACTTCTTCCCGCCGCGGTGGTTAGCTACCTCCAGCCATTCGGAGAGCGCGTTAACGACCGAGGCACCAACGCCGTGAAGGCCGCCCGCGATCTTATAGCCGTCGCCGCCAAACTTACCGCCCGCGTGAAGCACGGTGTAAACGACCTCCAGCGTCGGAAGCCCCGTCTTCTCGTTTATGCCATCGGGGATACCGCGGCCGTCGTCCTCCACCGTGACGCTGTTATCGCCGTTGAGCGTGACGCGGATACAGCTGCACGCCCCTGCCAGCGCCTCGTCGATCGAGTTATCGACGATCTCATTGATGAGGTGGTGAAGTCCTCCCGACGAGGTCGTACCGATGTACATACCGGGGCGCTTTCTGACTGCCTCAAGCCCCTCAAGGACCTGGATCTGGCTGTCGTTATACGCCTGCTCACCGATGATCTTTTCTTCCATAGTGTCCTTCCTTATCTTCCCAAAATGGGCCTATTGCATTCCCCGCCTCACCGCGCGGCGCCGCAGCACGCGCACAGCGTTACGGGTCAAGAATATACGTTCCTCTCCCCCCTCCTCACAAAGGACGAGGGATACGGGGATGTCCCCCGTGGTGACCGTCAGCTTGTTTTCACTCTCCAGCCGCTTCAGGGTTTTGAGAGTGTCCTTTCCCACCGTAACGGTATCGAGGTCAAAGATACCGACGATGCTTTTTTTGTTGACCGCCACCTCATCACTCA
Source organism: Clostridia bacterium (assembly GCA_017407375.1). GTDB lineage: Bacteria > Bacillota > Clostridia > Oscillospirales > CAG-272 > UBA1740. The sequence continues at coordinate 7,660 of JAFQWT010000114.1, read as the reverse complement.
GCCAAAGCTTCATAATGCCCTCCCACGGTGTGGATGAGGTGTGCCGCCGCGGGGGTGAAATCCCGCCCGTCACACGCGGTAACGAGGATCTGGCGCCCCGCAAGCGAGGAAAGGAGAAAGCGGCGCCTGGCGGGGTCAAGCTCACTCATCACGTCATCAAAGAGAAACACGGGATACTCCCCCGTCACCTCGCGCGAGACCTCGCCCTCCCCCAGCTTTAAGGAAAGGGTGATCGAGCGCTGCTGCCCCTGCGAGGCAAACTCCCGCGCGGCATGCTCACCGATCCTTATGGAAAGGTCGTCGTGGTGCGGACCGTGGACGGTAAAGCCCGCGGCCAGCTCCCTTTTGACGTCGCTTTTAAAAAGGTTAGCATAAAATTCACTCAAAAGGGGGACCGAAATATCCTCGGCCTCCGAGTGATAGGAGAGTGAGAGCTGCTCTCTCCCCTCCGAGAGAGAGGCAAGGATCGCGGCAGCCGCGGGGGCAAGGCGCGCTACGTAATCGTAACGGTGGCGGACGATGCGCGCCGCCGCCTCGGCAAGGCGCTCACTCCACACGTAAAACTCATCCTCTATAAAGGGCCCGCCCTTTTGCGCCAGCTTCAGAAGTGAATTTCTTTCCTCAAGAATTTTGGCGTAGGTCGCGTATAGCGAAATATACGAGGGGTCGTTCCCCGCGATGGCCACGTTCAAAAACTCACGCCGTCCCTCGGGGCTCCCCTTAACGAGAGAAAGATGCTCGGGGTGAAATAGCACCGCACGGAAGTGTCCCAGCATATCGGCGGCACGGTCAACGGGCGCGCCGTTTCGCAGGCGTACCTTCTCACGCCCCTCGGTACGGTAAAGAAGACTTTGCTTTCGTCCCCCTCCGAAAAACTCGGCACTTATCTCAAAGCCACCCTTGCCGAAGGAGCAAAGCTCACGGTCGGTGGCGCCGCGGAAGCTCTTTCCGCGGGAGAAGTAGTAAACGGCCTCGAGGAGGTTGGTCTTTCCTTCGGCATTTTTCCCGTACAAAAGGTTGACCCCGGGGGCAAAGGAGACCTCCTCACTTTCTATGTTACGAAAGCTCCTTATTTTTACCCTTTGAAGCTCCATTACTCCGACATACGGACGGGAAGCACCATATAGAAGTATTTTTCCCCGTCACCGTCCTTCGGCTCGATCGTCATGCTGCTCTTTTGGTTTTTGAGGGTGAGCAGCACCTCGTCTCCCTCCGCCGCGCGGATGCTGTTGATGAGGAAGCGGCAGTTAAAGCCGATCTCAATGCTCTCCCCCGTGTGGGTGCAGGGCATCTCGTCATACACCTTGCCCGACACCGAGGTCGAGGTCAGGGTCAGAAGATCGTCCTCTATCAAAAGGCGGACAAAGCTGCGTCCGTTTGACTGGCTCTTGTCCTCGGCCACCAGGTTGGCACGCTCCAGCCCCTCAAGCAGGCGCGCACGGTCCACCGTCACAAAGATGGTCTGGTCCTTCGGAATGATGCGGTTGTAGTCAATATAATCCTCGTCGATAAGACGGGTGAAGAAGGTCATCTCGTCGAGGGCAAAGATGGCGTGGCGGCGGGTCAGGTACACGTTGATCCTCTCGTCTCCCTCAGGCAGGATACGGAGAAGCTCGGTAAGGGCGTGCCCCGGCACGATAAACTCAAAGGAGGGGCATTCCACAACGCCGATGTCGCGCACGTCACACTCCCGCGAAACGACCGAGAGGGTAAAGCTGTCACAGGAGACGATGTCAAAGCTCCCTTCCTTAATACGGAAGAAGGCGCCGCCCAGCATGGGGCGGGACTCCTGCTGCTCCCCGACCGAGTGGATGACCTTGCCGATCATGGTCTTAAGGACCCCGGCACCGATCTCAAAGCCGCGCTCCCCCGAAAGGACGGGGAGGTTCGGAAAATCGCTGCCGCGCAGAGCAAAGAGTGAGAAGGTCGAGGAGCCGCTTGTCAGCTTGGCGTTGAAGCGGTCATCCACCTCCAGGGTCACCTCGTCCTCGGGCATGACCTTCAGTATCTGGGCAAGGCGGGAGGCGTTGATGATAAAGCTGCCGGGCTCATTCACGCTCACCGCTATAAGCTCCGACACAGTGCCCTTTTTCATATCGTAGGTAGAAAGCTTGATCCTGTCCTCCACCGTTTCGATGAGGACACCCTCAATAGAGGCAATGGTATTCTTGCTCGATACCGTACCCATGGCGGGGGTCAGTTTCTCCAAAAAGCGGGATTTTTGAAACGTGATGTTCATTGTGGCTTCCTTTCCTTTGCTCGCGGGGAGCAGAAATCAGTAAGATAAAAAAACAATAAAAGGTTTAGTAGTAGTAGTAGGGGCGGGGAAAACGGTGGAAAACCCGAAAAGCACCCTTCCCGCCTTGCTTTTTTGGGTCTTGATTATCCACAGCCCGCAAGGGATAAGCTGTGCATAAATTTGGGGAAAAGGTAAGGGGCCTTGCGAAGGGAGGTTGTTAACAGAATTGCTAACGGGGGTTATCCACAAAACTGTGGAAAACTCAGCTCCTCACCTCGCGGAGCATTTCTTCTATCTCATACTCAAGGGAGGGGGTCTCACGGATGGCACGCTCCACCCATTTGTTGGAGTTGATGATGGTGGTATGGTCGCGGTCAAAGTAAACGCCGATCGCCGAGAGCGAGAGGTCGGTCATCTGGTGGATCATATAGATGCAGATGTGGCGCGCCCTGGCAATGCCCTGCGTGCGGCGGTTGCCCTTCAGCTCGTCGGGATGTACCTCGTACTTCTGCGAAACCACGCGGAAGATCTTATTCACCACGTCCTGCGTGGCGGTGGGGGTCCGCAAAAGGTCGGCCACGTTGCGGCGGCACATATCGAGCGTCACCCTTGAGGAGGTGATCATGGTAATGCCCTTCAGGCGGTGGATGGCCCCCTCGATCTGGCGGATGTTCTCGGTGAGGTTCTGCTGGAGATACTCAATGACGTCATCGGGAAGTGGGAGGTTGGCCTCATCCGCCTTTTTCTTGATGATGGCGGTACGCAGCTCCGCCGAGGGGGGCTGGATGTCGGCCAGCTGGCCCCACTCAAAGCGGGTGAGGAGCCGCTCCTCTAAGGGGCGGATCTCCCGCGGCGGGCGGTCCGAGGTCAGAATGATCTGCTTGCCCTCCTCGTAAAGGGCGGAAAAGGTGTGGAAGAATTCCTCCTGCGTTTGCACCTTCCCCGCGATGAACTGAATGTCATCGATAAGAAGGATGTCGGCATTGCGGTAATAGGAGCGGAAGGCGGCGGTCGAATTGTTCTGCATGGCGCTGATAAGCTCGGTCGTAAAGTCCTCACCGCGCTTATAGACGATGCGCACGTCGTTCTTCTGCTTTTTTATCTCGTTTGTGATGGCGTACAAAAGATGCGTCTTACCAAGCCCGCTGCGCCCGTAGATGAAAAGGGGGTTATAAAGGTTCTCGTTCTCGGCGGCCTTGTCGCAGGCAAAGCGCGCCACGGCCAGGGCGGCGGCGTGGGCAAAGCGGTTGGAGTCTGCCACCAGGAAGTTATCAAAGGTATACCTCTCAACGATCGTGCGCGGGTTTTGAATGTCGTTGATATTGATCTGGTAGGGCTCCTCCTCGATGATCTCGTCATCCTCCTCGGGCTTTTCAAACACGGGGCGGCGGAATTCCCCCTCACGGACCGAGAAGGAGACCGAAAAGGGAGCGCCCATCACGGTGGAGAGACAGTCCTCGATCACGGGGCGGTAATTGCCCTCCAGGTAACGGAGCTTAAAGGCCACGTTGGTGGAGAACACGGCCGTGCTCTCACCCAGCTCCTCAAGCTTAAGATCGCGGAACCAAACGGCAAAAACGTTTTGCGCGTACCGCTCACGGAGCAGCGCCAGCACCGCTTCACAGATCTCATTCAGCTCGTTTTCCATAAGGCACTCCTTTCTCTCAAAAAATATACATGCTTATTATAACATATATTAAAATATATTACAATAGAAAAAGACGAAAAATGTAATAAAAAATTTACATTACGCACCCCCTGCCGGTTGAAAAAAGGAGAAGGGTGTGCTATACTAAGGGGGAAAGAGAGGAAAGCCATGAAAATTTCGCTCATCATTCCCATGTATAACGAGGAGGCCATCGTAGAAGCCACGCTCAGAGAGGTCTCGGAGTATATGAAAAGCACCTTCCTTGAGGATTACGAGATCCTTTGCGTGAATGACGGCTCGACCGATAAGACCCCCTCGCTTGTTGCCGCCTTTCCCGACCCTGCGGTAAAGCTCGTCTCCTACGGGGAAAACAGAGGGAAGGGGTATGCCGTCCGCCGGGGGGCCCTGGCCGCCGCGGGAGACGTTGTCCTTTTCACCGACTGTGACCTTGCCTACGGAACGGGGGTCATAAAGACCTTTTATGACGTCCTCACGTCGCCCGAGGCGCCCGACCTTGCCGTTGGCTCACGCGTCCTTCACGAGCGGGGGTATGGGGAATACACCCTCCTTCGCCGTCTTGTGAGCCGCACCTATATCCTCGTTTTGAAGATCCTCGGGGGCTTACGCCTTTCGGACTCCCAGTGCGGGTGTAAGGGCTTTCGCTTGGCGGCGGCTAAAACCATATTCTCGGTAGCCGAGGTCGACCGCTTTGCCTTTGACTTTGAGGCCATTTTGCTTGCCGAGCATTTCGGTATGCGCTTTTGTGAGGTGCCCGTGGCCGTGGAGCGCCACGGCAAGAGCAGCGTGCGCGTTGTGCGCGACACCCTCCGTATGCTGCGCGACCTGCGCCGCATGAAAAAGCGCATCAAGGCCATGGAAAAATAAACACATGGTATAGAAAAACTTAAAAATGTAAAGAAAACAAAACAAAAAAGACCGCTTGTTGCGGTCTTTTTTTGCGGTTTTTATTATTTCAACACCTCGTAGGCCTCGCGCATTCCGCGGTAGACCGTCCGCCCGTCAATGGCGGCGACCATGTTGAGGGAGCGGGAGTATTCATCCTTCCACACGCCATAAAAGGCAAGGGCGGTCTCCTCGTCACAGAATTCGTAAACGTAAAGCCAAACGCCTCCCTTGTTGGCCTTGAGGAGCGTTATCACGTCCTCATCGGTCGCGGCGAGGGGGTTTTGGCTTCCTTCCCCGTAACGGAGGACGGTGTAGCCCTCCTTTGTTAGCTTCTTCTCGGCGCGGTCACAAAGCGAGCCGCAGGAGACGAGAAGGAAAAGGAGGAAACAAAGGAGCAAAAGCGAAAGGGCGCGCTGGTACGGCTTCATACGGCACCTCCTTAAAGATAAGGAAAGAGCATGCTCTGAAGCTCGGCCGAGAGCAGCTCAAGTCCAAAGGAAACGATCAGCGTGACGACCGTCAGTACAATGCCGATGGCGGCAAGGCCCAGCCCCGTTTTGGTCATCGGCTCAAAGTAGCCGCGGCGGACACGGTCGATGATAGCCACAACGATCCCCGCAATGCCCGCGGGAATGCCGATAAAGCAGGAGCCCATCACGGAAACGATGCCCAGCACCAAGGCGGCAATGGGAAGGTTGCGGTTTTCGGCAGGGAGGAAGGGGCGCTCCTTCTTCTCCTGCTTGGGCGCCGCCTGCGGTGCCTCGGTCTTTGGCTCCTCGCTCGGCGCGGCCTTCGGCTCTGCGTCGGGACTCTCCTCGCGCGGGGGCTTTTTGTCGGCTCCCGGAGGCGTATAGCCCCTTGTAAGCTTATCGAAAAAATCAGACATAAAGGACCTCCCTTGACGGATTTTCAAAGAAATGATATAATCGTCCTTGCCCCCATTATAGCACGGGGGTGCAAAAAAAGCAAGTGCCTTTGGAAGGGGGGAGAGCCGTGGAGGACCGTAAAAAACGGGCGCTTGGTCGCTTTGTCCGCAAAAACGCCCTGGCGGCGGGCGGCATCCTTCTTTTTCTCCTTCTTGACCGCTTTCGGCTCTTTGATGCCTTTCTGTTCTGCCCCTGGCACACGGTGGGCCTCTATTGCCCCACCTGCGGCCTCACCCGCGCCTCCCACGCCCTCCTTTCGTTTGATATTCTCGCCGCCCTCCGCTATAATTTCCTTATTTTTCCACTTTTAGGGGTCATCGGCTATTATGAGGTCGTTGCCCTTTGCCGCGCAAGGCGCGGGGAGGAGAATCTCCTTAAGGGCGCCTCCCGCCTCCCCCTCGGGTTACTTTTGCTTGCGTTTGGCCTCTTTTTTGTGGTAAGGAACGTCCTTCTCCTTTGCGGCATAGACCCGCTTGGTGACTTTCTTGCGGGGTGAGGGACGGTGAAAAGAAAAAAACCACCCACGGGTGGTTTTTTCTTTTGCAAACGGGGCTCCTTACATAATGCGCTGGTCGTTGATAAGGAGACCAAAGGAGAGCGAAAGGCGCGCCGCCGCGCGCTTGCACATCAGCATGCGGTCAAGGAATATCTCAAAGTAGTCCATCACGGGGCTGATCGCCGTGTCGATGGCAAGAGAAAGCTCCACGCGCTCCTCCTCGCGCTTGACGGTGAGGTGGGAGGAGATGACCGAGTAATTCACGCGGTCGTGGATATCAAAGCTTGTGGGGTCGGGGTTGCGGACGCGGGAGCGGCGGACGTCCGATTTATCGGCTAAGATCAGGGCGGCGGCCACCTCGCTGACGGCCTCACCCTCGCCCTCGTCGTGGTTGCCGATGGCACTGATGACGGTGGCGACCTCAGCGGCGTCCATGCCGAGGGTATCGAGCAGGCGGAAGGCCATCAGGGCGCCGCTTTGCGAGTGCTTTTTGCGGTTGATGACGTTGCCGATGTCGTGCAGCAGGGCGGCAATGCGGGCAAGCTCCACCGTCCGCGCGGGGTAGCCGAGTGAGGTGAGCAGCTCCCCCGCCCGCGCGGCCACGGTTCCCACGTGGGCGTAGGTATGCTCGGTATAGCCGATGGCCTCAAGGGCACGGTCGGCGGCCTCGATATAGGTCTTGACGGTGGGATGCTCCCGAAGGGCTTCGTAGGTCAGCATAGCGTCAGTGAAGAACGAGAGAGAGGTAAACGATGCCGCCGCGCTCGGTCTTGCGGGTCACCACAGCGGCACCGTCGGCGTACAGCCAGCGGGGTAGCACCGCCTCACAGGAGGCCGCCTTGGCGGCGCCCCGCTGGGCGGAAAGCTCACGCAGGAGCCCGTCCTTCACACGGCCCTCGGCCACCGACCCGTCGGGCAGGGGGAGGCGGTAGGTCGCCCCCGTGACGGCAAAGGGGTCAAGCCCAAAGCCCACGTGGAGGCGCCCGTCCTCAAACGAGAGGAAGGAGCGGCGCAGGGCGGAGAGGTAGAGGGCGGCCGTCTCGACCATGCCCTCGCCCTCGTCGGTCGGGAGGAAGCCAAACGCATCGGCGGTGGCCGCCAGGCGGGAAAGGAGCGGCAGGGCCGCGGCCTGGATGTCGGCATAGGCGCCCGCCACCAGCGCCAGGCGATAGGGGGTCGCGTCCTTCTCACGGGTGACGGCGGCCAGCACGGTGGCCTGGCGGCGCGGCTCCACCCCAAGGGGCGCGGCATAGGCCGGAAGATAGAGGGGCGCATCCAGGGGGGAACGCTCCCCCTCGGCCGCCACGTACATCCCGCGCACCCGCGGGAGCGAGGCAAGGAGGGCGGCGGCAGTCCGACGGCAGGAGGCGGCGCTCTTGTCGCCCTCTCCCATGGCCTCGGCGGTGTCGGCATAGGCAAGGAGGGCCGCCGCCACCGCGGCGGTG